>VMCO01000127.1 GCA_008081325.1 Flavobacteriaceae bacterium | reverse complement strand
GATAATTTATACTTAAAAAATAATATAAAATTCAACTCCTACATTTCAGGATTAAATTCTGACGGAGTTCGAATTGTCTGAATACCAGTTGTTTAGTTTTTCATTTTTTATCAAATTCGTTTTTTTTCTAGTCATTTTTTTTCAATTTTTCATTTTTAATTATGCTATTTTATTAAATACGTAAAAGTTAATAAATGATAAAATTTATTATCAAATATTGATTAATTATTAAATATATTTGCGAATTATTCAACAAAACATAAAAACATCTAAAAACTATTTATTATGAATTTTAATTTTATACTTCAAACTTCGATAGAGGTAGATTTAAGTATCATGTGGATAACCATTGCTGGTTTTCTTGTTTTTTTCATGCACGCTGGATTTACTCTCGTTGAGGCTGGATTTACTCAAGCTAAGAATGCTGTAAATATTGCAATGAAAAATCTTATGGCTATTTCGGTGGGTACAATTATTTACTGGTTTATCGGCTATTCACTTATGTATGGTGATACCACAAACGGATTTTTCAGATGGTCTGGTTTCTTTCCCGAAACTGCACCTCATGATTTATTCTTTCAAACTATGTTTGCAGCAACTTGTGCAACTATTGTTTCAGGTGCTGTAGCAGGAAGAACTAAATATTCTGTATTTGCAATTTTTGCTGTAATTATTACTGGTCTAATTTATCCAATTGCCGGTGGATGGGAATGGAACTCTGACGGATGGCTTAATAGTGCTAGTTTTATGCCGGTTGAGTTTATAGACTTAGCTGGATCTTCGATAGTTCATGCAGTTGGCGGATGGGCAGCTCTAGTTGGTGCTTATATGGTTGGTCCTCGAATAGGAAAATTTGTTAAAGGCAAAGTTGAAGTTATTCCAGGTCATAACAAAACTTTGGCGACTTTAGGAGTTATGGCATTATGGTTTGGCTGGTTTGGATTTAACGGTGGCTCTCAGTTGGCTTGGGGTGGAGAAGATACAGTTGCAGCAACAACAATTGTATTATTTACAAATCTTTCAGCAGCAGCGGGTGCAGTTGGAGCGTTATTTACTACATGGATTTGGTATGGAAAGCCAGATATTGTTCAAACATTAAATGGTGCATTAGCTGGACTTGTAAGTATAACTGCTGGTGCTGCAAATATGGACCCATATGGAGCCTTTTTTGCTGGTCTAATCGGAGGTGTTATTGTTGTATTTGCTATAGAATTAATCGAAAAGAAACTTAAGGTGGATGATGCAATTGGTGCATCCTCAGTACATGGAGTAGTTGGTGTATGGGGAACAATTGTGATTGGTCTCTGGGGAATAGATTCTGAAGGAGGAATTGGAATTTTTAACGGTGGTGGTTATGAACAATTAGTAAGTCAATTAATCGGTGCTTTAGCTTACTCTGTTTGGGCTGCTGCATTTGCCTTTTTGTTCTTTTGGATCATTCAAAAAACTGTTGGATTAAGGGTTACAAAAGAAGAAGAAATTGAAGGATTAGATATTGCTGAACATGGGATCAGAGCATATCCAGGTAAAAGAAATAGATAAGTGGATTAAACTAACCTTGTGAGAAATAACTCCTACTACGGGAGTTGGTTTTTAGTTTGTTTTTTAAAGGGTTCCTACATGGGGCCCTTTATCTTTTGGTTCTTATTTAATTAATACATTACCTTTGATTTGTGCATAAATCAGGATTTATAAATATAATAGGTAATCCAAATGTAGGTAAGTCTACTCTAATGAATTGTTTAGTTGGTGAAAAGCTATCGATTATTACTTCAAAAGCTCAAACTACAAGACATCGTATACTTGGTATTGTAAACGGAGATAATTTTCAATTGATTTTTTCTGATACTCCAGGTATTATTAAACCATCCTACGAGCTTCAGAATTCAATGATGGACTTTGTTAAATCAGCTCTAGAAGATGCTGATGTATTATTGTATATGGTTGAAATTGGAGAAAAATCTATAAAAGATAGTGAAGTTCATAAAAAAATACTTAGTGCTAAAATACCAACTTTAATTCTCTTAAATAAAATTGATTTGTCAAATCAAGAGCAGTCTGAAAATGAAATTAATAAATGGTCTAAAATGTATCCTGATTGTGATATTTACCCCATTTCAGCTTTAAATAATTTCAACATTGAAAAAGTGATTAATAGAATAATCGAATTAATTCCTGAATCTCCACCATATTTTCCAAAAGATCAACTCACTGATAAGCCAGAGAGGTTTTTCGTTAATGAGAAATTAAGAGAAAAAATTCTTTTGTACTATGATAAAGAGATCCCTTATTCAGTTGAAGTTGTTACAGAAGAATTTAAGGAGGAGGAATCAATTATTAAAATTAGATCTCAGATTTTAGTAGAAAGAGAATCACAAAAAGGAATTATCATTGGTCATAAAGGCGTTGCATTAAAAAAAATAGGTACCAAAGCTCGAATTGATTTAGAGAGATTTTTTGGAAAAAAAGTTTTTATCGAATTGCATGTCAAAGTAAGTAAAAATTGGAGGTCAAATTCTAGTCAACTAAAGAAATTTGGTTACAAACAGTAAAATTCAAAATACCTTTAAAGTAAGACATTTGAATGTCTTACTTTATTTTCAGGATTTATTTATACATTGTTGTTAAACTATAAATAACTAACTATGAAAAAACTAATTTTTTTATTAGCTATTGCTTTTACATTTAGTAATTCAATAGCTCAAACCGCTTGGACAACTATGTATAAGGTTGCTCCAGAAAACATGCAGGCTGCCAAAGATGCAATTGGTAAAAAAACAAAAAAGTTTAACTCAAAAGCTGATGGTGAATTAATTTACACATTTCAAATTATTGCCGGAGAAAGAGCTAATTATATTGTAAGGGAAGGTTTAGGAGATTCTTATGCTGAGCTTGATTCCTATGGAAATCAAGGTTTAGATTACTGGATGGAGAATGTTGCCCCTCTTATGACTAATGTCGGTGGAACTGAGTACATGTCTTATGTTCCTACAGCAAGTTTTGACGACAGGCCATCTGATGCAAAAAAAATATGGAAAGTACTTCATTATAACGTAAAAAGAAACGGTGGTCCTGATTTCTGGAAGTATAGAAACCGAGTAGCAAAGGCTGCTGAAAAAGTTGGAGGACTTAGTCTTCATGTATGGGCTTGGTCCATTGGTGGTTCATCTTCTGGACACGTAAAAGTTGGATATGGAAGTCCTGATATGTCAGGAATCGATAATGAAACTGAGACCTGGCCAAAAGTCATTGAAGCATATGGTGAATTATTTGGAGAAGATGCACACGAAATAGATCAAAAAGCATTTAACGCAAGTTTAGAAATGTGGGGAAATTTTTCTGAAATCTGGAGATGGCTACCAGAATTAAGTTCTCCTGCAGTTGAATTAGATTAATTAATAAATTTTAAAAAAACAAAAAGATG
>VMCO01000153.1 GCA_008081325.1 Flavobacteriaceae bacterium | reverse complement strand
TCAATTATAAAAGATTCATATCCTAAAAATGCTTGTTGATGTGCATAACCATAAATATTTCCAATATCAACATAAGCATCTGTAATACTTTCATTTTCAAAAGCTGAGATTTGATCTAATCTTAAACCTTCTGCATTGTTTAAAAAATAACTATCAATAGAATTATTATTTGAAACATTAAAAACCGAAAATTCTTTAAAATTATTTTTTGTCTGGTTATAAGAAACACCTATAGAGATTTTTTTCCATTTGTTATTTCCGTCTAAATTTTCAAAATTAATAACACCTCCGATTTGATTTAGAGTAAAGTTGTTTTTATCAAAATTATTTGAAGAATTAATTAGGCTTGCCTGACCAGATTTATTGTCTGACCCAAAACTTAACGAGAAATGCCCTGAATTGAGAATTGCTGACCCTGCAGGGTTGACTGCGATTGAACTCAAATCTCCGCCTAATGCTCCGAATGCACCACTCATTGAGTTAAATCTAGCCGTTCCTTGATATGAGTTGTCAGCATAATTAAGAGCATCGCTAATGTTTTGAGAATATATAATACTACAAGATGTGAGTATTGAAATTAAAAAAATATTTAATTTAAATTTCATAATAAAAAAATATTAAAAATTATCTACCAGATTTACCCCCTCTAGAAATACTAGATCCAGACGACATGCCACCTCCTCTAGATGAAGAAGAACTTGATGACGGACTATATCCTGAACTTGGTCTAGAATAGCTAGGACTTGAATATCCAGAATTTCCAGATGGTTTGTAATTGTTATTACTAGGCCTAGAATAATTGCTACTTGGTTTAGAATAATTACTATTAGGTTTAGAATTACTGTAACCATTGCTGTCAGTTCGAGGTTTCGAAAGACTATTAGACGATCCAGCAGAATTAAAAGGTTTGTTATACATGTTTGGATTAACTCTAGCTGAGTTATTAATTCTGTCAATTCTTGATAATCTATCACTAAGACTATTGGAGTTTGATCTATTAAATCTTTCTTGAATATTTGTATTTAAAAGATTGTTAGATCTAGAAGAAAGTGCATTTCTTGACCCTCTTCTACCACTTACAAATGATAAATTTGTATTTAAATTTCTTCCGTAGGGATTGTAATTATACCAAGAATTATATGGTCTCCACCAAGAATTATAACCATAAGGATAGCCATAACCATATCCGTACCCATAATAAAAGGAATCATAATAACCCCAGAAAGGATTAAACGGATCATAAAAACCATTAAAATAAGGGTGAGGTCTTGACCAAAAGTTATTATAGCCATAACCCCAAACATTGCCATATCCATAGCCATAATTCCACATCCAGTTTGGATATCTCCATCTAGACCAGAAACCATCATTGTGGTAAGAATGAATATTAATTACAACAGAATCTTTATAATCACCCCAAGGGCCGTAATTTTTTTCAATAGAATCATTCTCAGTACTTCTGTAATTTTCAACATCAGTAAATAACTGATCGCTGGACTCGGATTCAGAATATATTAATGCTTTTTCACTAAATGCAGATTTATAGTAATCATTATTTTCTTTGTTGTTTATTTCGTTAGAAACAACAACTGCAGAATTTTCATTTTGATTATTAGAATTGTAAATTCCATCATTAACAATTCCACTATACTGATATGAACCACATGATGTAATAAACAATATGCATATTAAAAAATAAAACGGTTTTATTTGACTGTAAAGTTTATTAAGGTCCATATCTTTGTTTTTAATTGTTGAACATTCTAAATTTATTTAGATTTGTTGTCTACATATTGTAAATGTCCAATTCTTATGCCAAGTTACAAAAAATGAGTAAAAAATTAATTAGTAGAGAAGAAGATTATTCCAAATGGTACAATGAGTTAGTTGTTAAGGCCGACTTAGCTGAAAATTCTGCTGTAAGAGGATGTATGATAATTAAACCATATGGGTACGCTATTTGGGAAAAAATGCAATCTCAATTGGATAAGATGTTTAAGGATACAGGTCATGAAAATGCGTATTTTCCGCTTTTTGTGCCTAAAAGTTTATTTGAAGCTGAAGAAAAAAATGCAGAAGGCTTTGCTAAAGAGTGCGCAATCGTAACTCATTATAGACTTCAAAATGATCCAGATAAAAAAGGAAAACTCAGGGTTGATCCCAAGGCTAAATTAGAAGAAGAGTTAATTATCAGACCTACAAGTGAGGCTATAATATGGAATACTTATAAAAATTGGATTCAATCATATAGAGACTTGCCAATATTGATCAATCAATGGGCTAATGTAGTTCGATGGGAAATGAGAACTAGATTATTTTTAAGAACAGCTGAGTTTTTATGGCAGGAAGGGCACACTGCACATGAAACAAAAAATGAGGCATTAGAAGAAACTATGATGATAAATAGCTTATATGCTGATTTTGCAGAAAATTTCATGTCGATGCCAGTAATCAAAGGGGTTAAATCTAAAAATGAAACTTTTGCAGGTGCTGAGAAAACATATTGTATAGAAGCTTTGATGCAAGATGGAAAAGCATTACAAGCTGGAACTTCTCATTTTCTTGGTCAAAATTTTGCTAAAGCTTTTGATGTTAAGTTTGCAGATAGAGAAGGAAAATTAAACTATGTTTGGGCAACTTCGTGGGGTGTTTCCTCAAGACTAATGGGAGCTTTAATTATGACCCATAGTGATGATCGAGGATTGGTTTTACCACCCAAATTAGCTCCTCATCAGGTTGTTTTTGTTCCAATTTATAAAAACGAAGAACAATTAAAGTTGATTTCTGAAGTTGTTAAAGATTTACAGATAGCCTTTAATGAAAAAGGTATAAGTACTAAATTTGATAACAGAGATACTAAAAGGCCTGGAGAAAAGTTTGCTCAGCACGAAATTCAAGGGGTTCCAGTAAGAATTACTATCGGACCAAAAGATCTAGAGAAAAAATCGGTTGAAATATTTAGAAGAGATACTTTAGAAAAGCAATTTATAAAAATTGAAGAGTCAATAGATTTTGTTTCTATATTACTTGATCAAATTCAAAAAAATCTTTTTGTAAAAGCATTAACATTTAGAGATAATAATATTACTGAAGTTGACAATTTTGATGATTTTAAAACAATTCTTGAGAATAAAGGTGGATTTATTTCTGCTTATTGGGACGGTACTGATGAAACTGAGAATAAAATTAAAGATTTGACAAAAGCTACTATAAGATGTATTCCTGATGGAGAGCATAAACCTGGAAAATGTGTCTTTTCAGGAAAACCATCTTCTCAACGAGTTTTATTTGCTAAAGCTTACTAGTAAATATTTTACATTTTTCTTTTAAGAAGTTGTAACATTTAAAAATAGTTGTATTTTTGCACGCGCAACTATTGTTAAACAATAATTGGCCCGTTCGTCTATCGGCTAGGACGCCAGGTTTTCATCCTGGTAAGAGGGGT
>VMCO01000193.1 GCA_008081325.1 Flavobacteriaceae bacterium | reverse complement strand
AATAAGGATAAGCAAGATTTACTTTATGCTATTTCTAAAGAGCTTGACTGGGTTGCGTTATCATTTGTAAGAGACGCAAATGATATGATAAATCTTAGAAAAATCATAGAAAAAGAGACTGTCGAAAAAATTCCAATAATTGCAAAAATTGAAAAACCAGAAGCAATTGAAAATATTGAAGATATTATTCAAAATTCTGATGGAATAATGGTTGCAAGAGGTGATTTGGGAATCGAGATTCCCTCTGAAGAAGTACCATTATTACAAAAAAGAATTGTTTACCTGGCAAAGAAACACAGGATTCCTGTGATTATTGCAACTCAGATGATGGAAAGTATGATTGATGGACTGAAGCCTAGTAGAGCTGAAGTTAATGACGTTGCTAATTCTATCATGGATGGAGCAGATGCTGTGATGCTTTCTGCAGAAACTTCAATTGGAAAATATCCAGAGGAAGTTGTAAGTCAGATTTCAAAAATTATAAATAGTGTTGAGTATTCTGATATGATTTCAGTACCTGAGTCACCACCAAAGATTAAAACTAACAGGTATACCACTAAATTTATATGTTATCATGCTGCACAAATAGCAAATGAAACTAAGATTGCAGCAATTACAACCTTAACCCATAGTGGGTACACAGGATTTCAGGTTTCATCTTGGAGGCCTCACTCCAATATTCTTGTATTTACTTCAAATAAAAGAATCTTATGCAGATTAAATTTGTTGTGGGGGGTTAAAGCTTTTTATTATGACAGATCAGTTTCAACTGATAAGACTATTGAGGAAATTAACCAGATTGTAAATAAAAAAGGTTTTGCTAGAAAGGGTGATATGGTTATAAATCTTGCATCAATGCCTGTGAAAGAAAGCGGTATGGTAAACACCCTAAAAATTTCAGAAATTAAATAGCTTAATTTTCGTAGAGTAAAATTTCTTTTTCTCCATATTTGTTGACATAGGCTCGATACATTCCCGGAGTGTTAAACTCCATTGAGATATTAGAATTTTTATCAATTCCAATCATTCCGCCATCGCCTCCAATACTTCCAATTTTTTTATGAATTACCTTAGACATGGCTTTCTTTAAATCATAGTCATGATTTTCTAACAATGAAGAAACTTGATACGCGGCTACGGTTCTTATAAAATATTCTCCAGATCCAGTTGATGAAATACCACAGGTATTGTTATCAGCATAAGTTCCAGCACCAATAATTGGCGAGTCACCAATTCTCCCCCATTTTTTATTTGTCATTCCTCCAGTTGAAGTACCTGCAACAATATTACCATCAATATCAATTGCTACACAACCAACAGTCCCATACTTGTCTTCATCTTTTTTATTTAAGAGTTGATTGTATCTAAATTTTGTGTGAAAATATTCATTTTCGACAATCTCAAGATTTCTATTTTTTGCAAAACTTTCTGCACCTTTTCCAGAAAGAAACACATGTCCTGAATGATTCATCACATCTGCTGCTAGAGTTATTGGGTTTTTAACATTAGAAGTTCCAGACGAGGCGCCAGCATTAAGATCATTACCTCTCATAATGGATGCATCATTTTCTACTTTACCATCACTATTAAATACACTTCCTTTACCCGCATTAAACAGTGGAGAGTCTTCTAAAATTTTAATCGTTTCAATGACAGCTAACTCACTAGACTCACCCTTCTTCAATAATTCCCACCCCTTTGAAATAGCTTCGTCAAGTTTGTTAATTATTGAGTCTTCTTTTGACTTAGAAATATTTTCCTTTAAGATAATTCCTGCTCCTCCATGAATGACAATTGCAATCTTATTTTCATCATTATTATTGCAGCTAAAAAGAATAACAAATAGAAGACACAAATATTTTTTCATAAACCGTAAATATTAATAAATCCTTATCTTCGTCAAGTTAAATAATTTATCATGAATATTGAAAACTCACTTAAAGAATTAGGATTGTCAAATCATAATATTGGCACATCTACTGGAAGTAAATATTTTAGTAATGGAGATAAAATAAGCAGTTATTCACCTGTTGATGGAAAAGAGATAGGAACTGTTTCAACTACAACACATGAAGACTATAATAAAGTTATAGAAAGTGCTCAGTCTGCCTTTAAATATTGGAGAACCGTTCCTGCACCTCAAAGAGGTGAAATTGTAAGACAATTCGGAAATAAACTAAGAGAATTAAAAGAACCTCTTGGTGTTTTAGTTTCTTATGAAATGGGAAAAAGTTTTCAGGAGGGCTTAGGCGAAGTTCAGGAGATGATTGATATTTGTGATTTTGCGGTTGGTCTTTCCAGACAGCTACATGGTTTAACTATGCATAGTGAAAGACCCGGGCATAGAATGTATGAGCAATATCATCCACTTGGAATTGTTGGAATTATTTCAGCATTTAATTTTCCTGTTGCCGTTTGGTCTTGGAATACAGCACTTGCTTGGATATGTGGTGATGTATGTGTTTGGAAACCAAGTGAAAAAACACCACTTTGCTCAGTTGCATGCCAAAAGATTATTGCTGATATATTAAAAGAGAATGATTTGCCTGAAGGAATTTCTTGTTTAATAAACGGAGATTATAAAGTTGGGGAATACATGACAAAGGACAAGAGAATTCCTCTTATTTCTGCAACAGGTTCAACTAGAATGGGAAAAATTGTTGCAAGTGAAGTAGGCGCTAGATTAGGAAAGTCATTATTAGAGCTTGGAGGAAACAATGCGATTATTGTTACCCCAGATGCTGATGTTAAGATGACAGTGATGGGTGCAGTTTTTGGTGCAGTTGGAACTGCAGGTCAAAGATGCACTTCAACAAGAAGATTAATTATACATGAAGACATTTATAATGAAGTGCGTGATGCAGTTGTAAATGCATATAAACAAATTAAAATTGGGAACCCACTTGATCAATCAAATCATGTTGGGCCTGTAATTGACAAATTAGCTGTAGATATGTATTCAAAAGCTTTAGATAAAGTAGTTGAAGAAGGAGGAAATATCATTGTTGAAGGTGGTATTTTAGAAGGCGAAGGATATGAAAGCGGTTGTTATGTGAAACCTGCTATTGCTGAGGCTAAACCAGATTTTAATATTGTTCAAGAAGAAACTTTCGCACCAATTTTATACTTACTAAAATATTCCGGTCCAGTAAACAATGCAATTCAAATTCAGAACAATGTTACACAAGGATTGTCCTCGGCAATTATGACAAATAATCTTAAGGAGGCTGAGAAATTCCTGTCAGCTGCTGGCTCAGATTGCGGAATTGCTAATGTAAATATTGGTACTTCAGGCGCTGAAATTGGCGGTGCATTTGGCGGTGAAAAAGATACTGGTGGTGGTAGAGAATCGGGTTCAGATGCCTGGAAAATCTACATGAGAAGACAAACAAATACAATAAATTATACAGACGATCTTCCTCTAGCTCAGGGAATTAAATTTGATCTTTAATCGATAG
>VMCO01000107.1 GCA_008081325.1 Flavobacteriaceae bacterium | reverse complement strand
GTTTTTCTTTACCTCTTCCATACTAACTAGGATTATTCTTTAAATAATCATGTGCTGAAAAAGAATCACTTCCACTATATTTAATTTTTTTGTAATTACCACTTGCATCGAGTAGCCAACTTTGTTTTTGATCAAGATAATTAGCTAACATAATTTGATCTAAAACTTGTTCATGAACTGTTTGATTTTCAATTGGCACTAGAAGTTCGATTCTTCTATTTAGATTTCTTGGCATTAAATCTGCTGAAGAAATGAAAACTTTTGCATCTCTACTTGGCATTTTTTTACCATTAGAAAAACAATAAATTCTTGAATGTTCTAAAAATCTGCCAATAATACTTTTAACTATTATATTTTCCGATTTATTTTTGATCCCTGGTCTTAGGCAACAAACTCCTCTAACAGATAAAAATATCCTAACACCTGCATTTGAAGCCTCATAAAGTTTATCAATTATCAGTGGGTCAACCAATGAGTTCATTTTTGCCCATATTTCTGCTTTTTTTCCTTTTTTTGCATTTGAGATTTCTCGATCAATGTTAGAATTTAATGTATTTCTTAGATTAACAGGAGATATAGAAATTTTATTTAGATTTCTTGGTTTTGCATATCCAGTTACATAATTAAAAAATTTTTCTACATCAGACGCCAATTTTTTATCTGAACTAAATAATGACAAATCTGTATAAATTTTAGCATTAACGGGGTGATAATTACCTGTTCCTAAATGAATGTAAGTTTGAATTTTTCCTTTTTCTCTTCTCAATATTAACGATGATTTCGCGTGAGTTTTATATTTTGCAAAACCATAGACAATCTGCACACCTGCTTTTTCCAAGCTTCTCGAAAGTTGTATATTAGCCTCTTCATCAAATCTTGCTTTAATTTCTATTAAAGCAGTTACAGTTTTTCCATTTTCAGCAGCTGATATTAAAGCTTTAACTATAGGAGAATCTAAAGTGGTTCTATATAGGGTTTGTTTTATTGCTATAACTTTTTTATCATATGCGGCTTGACTCAAAAATTCAATTACAGCATCAAATGTTTCAAATGGATGATGAACAATCAAATCTTTTTTTCTAATAGTATCAAAAAAATTATTATTAAATTCTTTTAATCTATCGACTTCTCTTGGATTAAAATGTTTAAATCTTAGCTTAGGGTTTTTAATTTTACAAATTTGATCTATATCTTGAATGCCTACAAGTCCCTCAATTTCATAAATATAATCTTGATTTACTTTTAGTTTATTAACAATAAACTTAACTAATTCTTTATTACTATTTTTTAGAATTTCTAATCGAACAATATCTCCAGTTCTTCTTCTTTTTAATGCTAACTCAAAAGATCTAACTAAATCTTCCGCTTCCTCTTGAATTTCAACATCGCTATCTCTAATAACTCTAAACAACATTTTTTTTTCTAAGTTGTGGTCTGGAAAAATTTCTGAAGCAAAAAAACTTATAACATCATCAATAATGACATATTTCATAAAATTTTTACCTTTTTCAATCTCAATAAATCTAGGTAAAGCTTTAGGTATAACTATTATAGAATTTAAAACCCTTTTTTTATTTTTCTTTTTTAATTTCATTACAAGAGCTCTTCCTTGGTTTGCTATAAAAGGAAAAGGATGAGCAGGATCAATTGCTGACGGTGTCAATAATGGATAAATTTCTTCATTAAAGGTTTGTAATAGTTTTTTTTGATCTGATTTATTGAGATTTTCTGGCTTGATTAAACTTATATTGTTTTTTTTCAATCGAGATATTAGATCTGTATAAATCTTATTTTGTTTATTAAGTAGGTTTTTTGTTTCTACTATAACCTCAGCCATTTGTTCATCTGGAGTTAAACCGTCAGAACTAAGCGAGTCTACATCTTGCTTAATTTGGCTATATAAACCAGCAACTCGAACCATAAAAAATTCATCTAAATTTGAGCCAGCAATTGATAAAAATTTAACTCTTTCGTAAAGAGGATTATCTATATCTTGAGCTTCCAGAAGTACTCTTTCGTTAAATTTAAGCCAAGATAGTTCTCTATTAATATATTTAGATTTTAACTCTTCTTTAAGTTGTTTTTTTAATGCAGTCATATATTTACGCTATATGTTTAAATTATATGTCATGCGACACGCAAAATCTAGCTGGCATGATCTCACTATAGATGATTACGATAGATCTTTGAGCAAACGAGGCAAGAAAAATGCAAAAAAGATTTGTGAATTTTTTGTTAAAAGAAAATATAAATTTGATTACGTCCTAGTTTCTTCGTCAAAAAGAACTGCAAAAACATTGAAAATTTTGTTAAAAAAAATTGAAAAACCAAAAAAAATCATATCATCAAAAAAGTTGTATCTTGCGAATGAAGATATAATTATTAATATGATTAAAAAAATACCAAAAAAATTTAAATCAGTTTTATTAATCAATCATGAACCAGCAGTAAGAAATTTAGTTAGATCTATAACAAAGAATCAAAACAATAATCATTTTAAATTATTAAATTATAAATTTTCAACTGCTGCATTTGCAAAAATTCATTTTAATTTTAATAATTGGAGTCAATTAGATAGAAATGGTTTGCTTAAAGAATTTATTAGACCCAAAGACCTTCAAGATTCTAAAGAATAACCTGCGGACCTAACTGTTCTAATTAATGGCTTCGTATTTTCAATATTGATTGCTTGTCTTAATCTTCTTATATGAACATCAACAGTTCTTGACTCTACATAAATATTTTCTCCCCAAACATTATTCAGGAGCTGCTCTCGCGAATAAACTCTTTTTGGATTTTTAATAAAAAAATCTAATAATTTAAATTCTGTAGGTCCTAATGAAATTTCAGTATTTTTTCTGTAAACACGTTTTGTAATTCTATCAATTTTTAAGTCAGTAAATTCAACAACATCAACAGATGACTGTGGTTTTGATCTTCTTAACAATGATTTTATTCTAGCATTGAGCTCTTTTTGACTAAATGGCTTTGTTACATAATCATCTGCACCTGTATCAAATGCTTTTAATTTATCTTCTTCCTCACCTTTTGCTGTCAACATTATTACAGGTATGTCATTATATTTTTTATCTTTTTTTAAATTCTTACATATTTCAACACCTGACAAATCTGGAAGCATCCAGTCCATTAAAATTAAATCAGGTTGCTTGTCTTTAATTTGTTTGAGCGCTTCCTCTCCATTTTCACAGAAGCTAACTTTATGACCTTCTTTCTCTAAGTTATATTTTAAAAGAGTAACTATAGAGGTTTCATCTTCAGCTATAAAAACATGAGCTGACATTTTTTATTTTTCTCCTGACACTATCGGCTCTGTTCCCTTAGGTCTATCACCTTCTAAATATTCACCAGTAACTAAATAATAAACTTGTTCTGCAACATTGGTTGTATGGTCACCAATACGTTCAATATTTTTAGTAACAAATAATAAATGAGTACCATCATCTA
>VMCO01000130.1 GCA_008081325.1 Flavobacteriaceae bacterium | reverse complement strand
TTATTGATTTACTGATTAATCAAACAAGTTTAGAGCTAGTTGAGTCAAACGGGGATCTTACATATGAGGGAGAGATAGTTGAGTATCGAATTTCACCAACTACTGCAACAGCGAATAATACTGCAGCACAAAATAGACTAACTGTTGGTGTTAATATTAGATTTTATGATAAAAATGATAGTGAAGCAGATTTTGAAAAAAGATTTTCGTTTTACTATGATTATCCAGGAAATGTTCAGTTAATTGGAGGACAAAGAGATACTGCATTAGATGAAATTTTTGAAAGAATTACTCAAGACGTATTTAATGCTTCTTTAGCAAAGTGGTAAAATGAATAAAAAAAATTTTATAAAAATTCTTCAGCAACCAGATAATCTATCTGAAAAAGAATTATCTTTTTTAGAGGAAATAAATCATGAATTTCCTTACTTCCAAACAAGTAAGGCTATATATCTCAAGTCTTTGAAAGAAAATGAGGATATAAAATTTAAAAAATTTTTAAGATCAACAGCCGCTTATACAAGGGATAGAAAAATTCTTTTTGACTTAATCACAAAAAGTCAAAATCAAGACGAAAAAGTATACTTTAATAAAAACGAAATTACATCTGCACTTCTTGAAAACACATCCAATGAAAAGGAAATTATTAAAGAAAATAGTTTTGTTGAATGGTTAAAAATATCAAATTTAAAACCGATTGACAGAAGTAATGAAACAGAACTAATTGATCAGTTTATTTCTAAAAAACCTAAGCTAAAGGTTGAAGTTAGCGAGTATGAGTCGAGTGAAGATACAACAAGCGATATAGGAGATCAAGCTGGTTTCATGACAGAGACATTGGCTAAACTTTATTTAAATCAAAAAAATTATGATAAAGCTATTCAATCTTACAAAATATTAATTTTGAAATTTCCAGAAAAAAACAGTTACTTTGCAGACCAAATTAAAAAAATTAAAAGCCTAAAAAAATGAGTTCTTATTCAATATTTCTTGTTCTTATAGTAATAGTTGCGTTCCTATTGGTTGTTGTGATTATGGTTCAAAACCCTAAAGGAGGTGGATTATCATCATCTTTTGGTGGCGGTGGAACTCAACAACTGGGTGGAGTTAAGCAAACAACAGACTTTCTTGACAAAAGTACTTGGTATCTAGGCGCTACATTGATTGGACTGATATTATTATCAAATATTACATTTACTCAATCTGATACCATTTCTGAGTCTAAAGCCTTAAATACTGAGGAGATAGTAGTAGAACCTCTACCAATAAATACTCCTGAGGAAAACACTTCTGAGGACTAGTAAAAATTTTACTTTTCATGTAATTTTGTCAGATTTTTAGTGCTGGCATGATTTATGGAAAATTTTAATCAAATTATTTAGATATGAAATTAAATATAAAACCGCTTGCAGATAGAGTTTTAGTTGAACCAATGCAAGCAGAAACTAAAACAGCATCAGGAATAATTATCCCTGATAATGCAAAAGAAAAACCACAAAAAGCTACGGTTGTAGCTGTTGGTAAAGGAACAAAAGACAATCCGATGACAGTTAAAGTTGGTGATGTTGTATTATACGGAAAATACTCAGGTACTGAACTTAGACTTGAAGGAAAAGACTATTTAATAATGTCAGAAAAAGATATCCTGGCAATAATATAATTAAAGAATAAATAAAATGGCAAAAGATATAAAATTTGATATTGAAGCAAGAGATGGACTTAAAAGAGGTGTTGATGCCTTAGCCAACTCTGTAAAAGTAACGTTAGGACCTAAGGGTAGAAATGTTATTATCGGTAAATCTTTCGGTGGACCACAGGTTACAAAAGATGGTGTAACTGTAGCTAAAGAAATTGAGCTAGAAAATGAATTAGAAAACATGGGAGCTCAAATGGTGAAAGAAGTTGCATCTAAAACAAATGATTTAGCAGGTGATGGAACCACAACTGCAACTGTATTAGCGCAGGCTATTGTTAAAGAAGGACTTAAAAATGTAGCTTCTGGAGCAAATCCAATGGACTTAAAAAGAGGTATTGATAAAGCTGTTTCTTGTATCACAGAAGAATTAAATAAACAATCAAAGCAAGTTGGAAATTCATCTGAGAAAATTCAACAAGTAGCTAGTATTTCTGCTAATAACGACTCAACAGTTGGTAATTTAATTGCTACAGCTTTTGAAAAAGTTGGTAAAGAAGGTGTTATTACTGTAGAAGAAGCTAAAGGAACTGACACCTATGTCGATGTTGTTGAAGGTATGCAATTTGATAGAGGTTATCTTTCTCCATATTTTGTCACAAACGCTGATAAAATGATTACTGAATTAGAAAATCCATACATTTTATTGTTTGATAAAAAAATATCTAATCTTCAAGAAATCTTACCTATACTAGAACCTGTTTCTCAATCTGGTAGATCATTATTGATAATCGCAGAAGATGTGGAAGGTCAAGCTTTGGCAACTCTAGTGGTTAATAAACTTAGAGGTGGATTAAAGATAGCTGCAGTAAAAGCTCCTGGATTTGGAGATAGAAGAAAAGCGATGCTTGAAGATATTGCAATTCTTACGGGTGGAACTGTTGTTTCTGAGGAAAGAGGATTTTCTCTTGAAAATGCTGATCTTTCTATGCTTGGAACAGCTGAGACAATTACCATAGACAAGGACAATACTACAATTGTAAATGGGGCTGGGAAAGCTACAGAAATTAAAGCTCGAGTAAATCAAATCAAAGCCCAAATTGAAACAACTACTAGTGACTATGATAAAGAAAAATTACAAGAAAGATTGGCTAAGTTAGCTGGTGGAGTTGCAGTACTTTATGTAGGAGCTGCCAGTGAAGTAGAAATGAAGGAAAAGAAAGATAGAGTTGATGATGCTCTACATGCAACAAGAGCTGCTGTTGAAGAAGGTATTGTTGCTGGAGGTGGAGTTGCTCTAGTAAGAACGAAAGACAAATTAGCTAAGCTTAAATCAGAAAATGCTGATGAAAATACAGGAATTCAAATTGTTGACAAGGCAATTGAAGCACCAATAAGAACTATAGTTGAAAATGCAGGAGGAGAAGGTAGTATAGTTATTTCAAAGGTTTTAGAAAGTAAAGACAGCGTTGGATACGATGCTAAAAATGAAGAATATGTTGATATGCTAAAAGCTGGTATTATCGATCCAAAAAAAGTAACGAGGATTGCATTAGAAAATGCTGCATCTGTAGCTGGTATGATTTTAACTACTGAATGTGCAGTTGTTGACATCAAAGAAGATACTCCAGCACCAATGCCACCAATGGGTGGAGGCGGTATGCCAGGAATGATGTAAAATAAATCACAAATAAAAAAAAGAGCTGTTTTAAACAGCTCTTTTTTTTATTGATGATTCTTTACTACTTCTTCATCTCGGTATTTACAACACATATCAAGATTATTATAAGCCTCATCAGGTGCGGTTTCCAATTTGGTATCATGACCAATGGAAGCAATTTTTTTATGTATTTGTTCTAATGAAAT
>VMCO01000155.1 GCA_008081325.1 Flavobacteriaceae bacterium | reverse complement strand
TAATTGTGATGAAAGCATCTCCGATGAATCAAACTTAATCTCGTCTCTAATTTTATCAATAATTTCAATTGTTAATTGTTTTTCATATAAATTATTTTCAAAATCAAAAAAGTGAACTTCTATTGAAAAATCTTTGTCATTAAAAGTGGGGTTTTCTCCAATATTCATCATACCAAAAATAGACTTATCATTAATTTTTGAATTTATAAAGTATACACCGTTTGCGGGTTTTATTTTATCAGTATCGACTATAATATTAGCGGTAGGGAATCCTAATTTTTTACCTCTTCCAAGTCCTTTAACTACATTTCCGGTTAAAACAAATTTGTAACCTAATAAAGCGTTTGCTTCTTTTATTCTACCTTGAAATATTAAATTTCTGATTTTTGTTGAACTAACAGAAATATTGTCTTTTGTTAAGACATCAACTTCACTAACTTGGAAATTAAATAATTTAGAAAACTCGTAAAGATTATTAGAATTAGCATTTCTATTTCTCCCAAAATGATGATCATATCCAATAACAATATGTTTAGCATTAAGCTTATCAACCAAAATTGTTTTGACATAATCAAGCGGAGTTAATCTTGAAAACTCTTTACTAAATTGTTGTGTTATCAAATAATCAATGTTAAATGATTTTAATATTTTATTTTTTTCAGTTTTTGTGGTTAATAATGAAATATTAGAATCATTATTCAAAATGATTCTTGGATGTGGATTGAAAGTTAAAACAATCGATCTCAAATTTTCAGTTTTGGAAATACTTAAAACTTTATTGATCAATTTTTGATGTCCTAAGTGAATACCATCAAATGTTCCAACTGTTACTACTGAAGAGACAGGTTTTTTATAATCTTGAATATTTAAAGAAATCAAACCGTAAAAAATTAGTTATTAAAGTTATTCATAGTTTCATTTATTCCAGATAAGACAAATGACTTTATTGATTCACTTATCATATTAAAATTTGAAAATAAGAGATCATACTCCTCAGACTCAAATAATCCCAAAACAAAATCAACCTGATTAGTCTGATTTTTTGGATTTGAAATCCCTATTCTTAATCTTGAATATTTATTGGTGTTTAAGTAATATTCAATATTTTCCAAACCATTATGACCTCCGCTACTTCCCTTAGCTCTATATCTAATTTTGCTCAATGGCAAATTAAGATCATCACTTATTATTAGTATTCTGTTAATATTTATGTTCTCTTGCTTCATCCAATATATTACAGACTTCCCACTCAAATTCATATATGTACTGGGTTTTAGAAGTAATACTTTTCTTCCCTTAATAGAAATTTTTGCTAATTCTCCTAATCTGTTGGTTTCGAACTTAGATTCATTTTTTTTACAAATAAAATCAAGAATTTCAAATCCGATATTATGCCTGGTGTTCTTATATTTTTCTTCAGGATTACCTAAACCAACAATTAAAAACTTATCCATAAATCAGTTTTATTTTAGTAAAAATAAAAAAAGCATTCTGACAAATTACAGAATGCTTTTTTTACTTATTAAGTTTAAATTAACTTAAGATTCTGCAGGAGTTTCTCCTTCAGAGGAATCGTCTTTTTTCTCAGCTTCTCCTCCACCTTCTTCTGATGTTTCTTCTCCATCTTCACCTTCACCTTCAGCAGTTTCGAGGGCCATAGCGGCTCTTGCTCTTCTTACTTGACAAACAACAGTGTTGTCTGAGTGTAAAAATTCATAACTTTCATTAAATAATTCTGAAACATATACTCTATTACCAATATTTAGTTCAGAAATATCAATTTCTATGTAGTCAGGAAGGTTTGTAGGTAAAGCTTTTATTCTTAGCTTTCTTCTGTTTCTCTGTAGATTACCCCCAAGCTTTACTCCTATCGAATTTCCTACAAGTCTTACAGGAATATCCATTGAAATTTTCTTGTCTTCAAATAATTGGTAAAAATCTACATGTAGTATCTTATCAGAGACAGGATGAAATTGTATATCCTGTAAAACAGCTGAATAAGATTCGTTATCGCTTAAGGCAATCACAACAGTATATGCGTTTGCAGTATATACCAATTTTGAGAATGCCAATTCTGGTGCTGAGAAATGTATTGGGCCATCCCCTCCGTATAAAACGCAAGGAACCTGTCCAGCATTACGCAGTGCTTTCGTCGAAGACTTACCTACGCTTTCTCTTTTAGATCCGTTGATTGTAATTGATTTCATTTTAA
Source organism: Flavobacteriaceae bacterium (assembly GCA_008081325.1). Lineage (GTDB taxonomy): Bacteria > Bacteroidota > Bacteroidia > Flavobacteriales > Flavobacteriaceae > MED-G13. The sequence continues at coordinate 1,290 of VMCO01000155.1, read as the reverse complement.
TTTAAAGTTTACATTATAAAATTTGAACTTATTGACTGATTATTATGAACATTAAACATAACATCTGAAAATAAATCGGCGCAAGATAACACTTTTATTTTAGAATGAGGCTTTATATTAGGAACAGAATCAGTAACTATTAACTCCTCAAGTTTCGATTTTTCAATTTTACTGTATGCATCTCCTGAAAGTATTGCGTGTGTACAGATTGCGCGAACACTTATTGCACCTCGTTCGATTAATAAATCAGCTGCCTTGGAAAGCGTCCCAGCGGTGTCAACCATATCATCTACTAAAATTACATTTTTACCTTCAACATTTCCGATAAGCTCCATGTGAGAAATAACATTTGCTTTAGACCTTTGTTTATAACAAACAACCACATCACAATTTAAATTTTTAGAATATGCATAAGCTCTTTTTGAGCCTCCCATATCTGGTGATGCAATACATAAATTATCTAAATTTAGATTTAAAACATAAGGAATAAAAATAGAGGATGCATACAAGTGATCTACCGGTATCTGAAAGAATCCTTGAATTTGATCAGCATGTAGATCCATTGTAATTAATCTTGTAGCCCCTGCAGATTCAATCATTTTTGCAATCATTTTTGCAGCAATTGGTACCCTAGGCTTGTCTTTTCTATCTTGTCTTGCCCATCCGAAATAAGGGATTACAGCAGTTACATGTCTTGCAGAGGCTCTTTTGGCAGCATCAATCATTAACAGCATCTCCATCAAATTTTCAGGGCTTGGATTTGTTGAACCAATGATAAAAACCCTTGTTCCACGAATTGACTCTTCGTAGGAAGGTTGAAACTCACCGTCAGAAAATCTTGAAATAATTACATTTCCAAGAGTCTCACCAAAAGATTTTGATATTTTTTTTGCTAATTCAAGACTGTTAGTACAGTTAAAAATTTTTGCTTTAGTATTTGCTGCTGCCACTGTATTTAATTGGTTTTTAGTTGATTATAAGATAATTTTATCAGGGAAAACAAAAATAGAAATTTTAATTTAAGGAAAGTATTTAATGATGATAATTTTTTACTTTTGCCTGAATGCTCAAGTGGCGGAATTGGTAGACGCGCTGGATTCAAAATCCAGTTCTTTTTAAGAGTGTGGGTTCGATTCCCACCTTGAGTACTATATTAAATTTCTAAAAGATGAGTTTAGAAAAAAATATACTTTTCAAAGTTTCCAAAAAATACGGGTTACCAGTCTACGTTTACGATAAAAATAAAATTATTTCTCAACACTCTAAACTCAGGGATGCTTTCAAAAATAT
>VMCO01000142.1 GCA_008081325.1 Flavobacteriaceae bacterium | reverse complement strand
GGTCCAAGGCCAATAGAATCAGAAATAAATTTTCCTTTTTTACATAGTGACGAGAGATGTTTTTTAATAAAAGCCATCACTTCACTTGAAAATTTATCTGGAAATAATACATGAACATTAGCTCCAGCATCTAATGTGAAGCACACAGGAATATCAGTTTTTTTTCTAAAATCTTGTATTCTTTTGATTACTGTTAATGTTTCAGGTTTCATTAAAATATATGATGGATTACTGCTCATCATAAGAGAATGCAACATTAAAGCCTCACTCTCCACAAGTTCACAAAAATCAATTAGATCACCTGACTTTAAAATTCGCATCAGATTTATAATGTTATCATTTGCAGCAGCAAACCTAACTTTTGAAAAAGGATTATTATTCATTAATTCATGACCAACAGAACTAGACACTTCTTTTTCCTTTTCATCAATTAATAAAATTACATCCCTATAATTATTAAATTTTGGAGAAATATCTTGTTGAAGTTCTACAGAGTATAGATCAGAACTATTTTGTATTTCTTGATGATTACCCCAAAAATTTACTCCACCATAAATACTTCTACAAGCACTACCGGATCCGATTCTAGAGATAAATGAAGCTTTTTTAAAGAAAAAATCATTGTCGATTGAGGTAAGATTTTTTTCAAAACTCATTATACAAAGAGATAATGCACTCATACTACTTGCAGAAGAAGCAATCCCACTACTATGTGGAAAACTGTTAGTGCTAGATATCGTTAATTGGTAATCCAATAGATAAGGACAGTACACTTGAATTTTCGAAAAAAAGTTTTCAATCTTAGGTCTGAAAGAAACATTTTTTTTACCTTCAAAAATCAAATCAAAGTCTACAACTTTGGAATTTTTATCAATTTTTTTAAATAAAACTGATGTTGTTGTTTTACAATTAGAAAGTGTAAAACTAATAGAAGGGTTTTTTGGAGTTTGATCAGGGTTTTTACCCCAATATTTAACAAGTGCTATATTACTTGGAGATTCCCATGAAAAAGAAATTTCCTGGATTTTATTTGTTACTTCGCTAGCTATAAAATCTTGAACAATCATTAAATGAAAGAGAATTTGTGCGGGCGGAGAGACTCGAACTCTCACACCTTGCGGCACTAGATCCTAAGTCTAGCGTGTCTACCAATTCCACCACGCCCGCAAAATTGAAAGGCAAATATAAAAAATACTTTGTGAAATAGAAGATTTAAATTGTTTTTAAAAAGGGTTATTGGTAATTTGGAATGTAATTCTCTGTTAGAAAAATCTGATGAAAAATAAATTTGAATTAAAGTTCATTGAAGACCTAATCTATTCAAATTACGGAATAAAGGTAAAAGCAAAACAAGTTGCAGGAGAATTAGATGATAATTTCAGAATTAATCATAATGATAAATCATATTTTTTTAAGATTTATTCAACCAATACAGATTTGGAGTTTGTAAAGTTTCAAACCAATATTCTTCATACTTTAAAAAATTTAAACGAAGTACCTAAAAATATTTTAACTCTAGAAAATAAGTCGCATTCAAGTTTTACCGATGATAGAAACACGATTAGATATTTTAGAATGAATGAATGGATTAACGGAAGGCTTTGGTCATCAATTAATCCAATAAACAAAAGATTGAGAGAAAGATTAGGGTTTGAAAGTGCAACAATAGTAAAAGAATTAAAAAAAGTTAAAAGTGATTATTTCAGACCCGATTTTAGTTGGGATTTAGCTAATTTTTTGTGGGTAGAGGATCATTATGATAAAATAAATCTTGAAAAAGAATACATACTAGTAATTGAAAATTTAATTGAAAATTTCAAAAATAAAAGGGGCTTATATAAAAAATTAAGAAAATGCTTGATTCATAATGATCTAAATGATAACAATATTATTGTTTCCGATTGTTTAACTGCACCTGAATTAATTGGAATAATTGATTTTGGTGATTGTGTAAAAAGTCAATTAATTAATGAGCTTGCAGTAACCTGTTCATATGGGATAATTAACAGTCTTAATCCTTTAGAATCAGCATGTGATATTGTTAGGGGATTTAACTCAAAAATACAAATCCATGAAGATGAAATTGATTTTTTGTACGACTTAATAATGATGAGGATTTCAATTTCAATAATAAAATCTGCATTAAATAAAAAGATAAATCCAAACAACACCTACCTACAAGTAAGTGAAAATGACATGTTTATTTTATTAAAAAAATGGAGTGTAATTAGTAAGGATCTAGCTACACATTTTTTTAGGCATGCGTGCAATTATATTCCAAATCAAAAGCAAAAAGAGTTTCAAAAATTAATTAGAAAAAATAAATCCTCGATCAATATATTATTTCAGAAAAATGATATAAAAAAATTGAAAAATTTAGATTTGAGTGTTTCTAGTCAATGGCTCTCTAATGATCTTTTAAATAATACTAAATGTTTTGTACAAAAAGTTAACCAAAATATTGAAGAAACTTTATATGGAGGTTATTTAGAAACTCGAGCTGTTTATGATTCATCTGATTATGAGAAACTAACAGATAGGGGCTTTGAAAACAGGGCTACTCATCTAGGTATTGATTTTTGGGTCAAAGAAAACACTTCAGTTCACAGTATTGAAGATGGTTGTATAAAAATTATCACAAATGATAAAACTTCCAAAGGATATGGGGGAATGATAATAATAGAACATACTTTAAATAAAATTAAATTTTACAGTTTGTATGGTCATTTATCCGACCAAAAAAAATCTAAACTTAAGGTGGGAACTATTTTAAAAAAAGGAGAAAAAATTGGAAAAATCGGATCTATAAAAGAAAATGGAGGGTGGAGTCCTCATTTACACTTTCAACTGATGTTAACCTTGTTAGACTATCATAATGATTTTCCTGGTGTTTGTATGGAAAATGAAAAAGATATCTGGTCGAGTATATGCCCCGACCCTAGTCTAATATTAGATATTAAAAAAAACCAAAATATAAAATTAGATGAAATTGAATTAAAGAATTCAAGAAAAAAATATTTGCCAAATAATTTAAGATTGAGCTATGATTCTCCTATTTATATTGTCAGAGGATTTAATCAATTTCTTTACTCAGACAATGGTAAAAAATATTTAGACACAGTAAATAATATTGCACATGTTGGACATCAAAACATTGAAGTTACAAGAGCTGCGAAAAAACAAATTGGAATTTTAAATACAAATACCAGGTATTTGCATCACGAAATAATTTCATTATCAAAGAATTTAACTTCAAAGTTTCCTAAAAAATTATCAAAGGTATATTTTGTTAACTCTGGAAGTGAAGCTAATGAATTAGCAATAAGAATGAGTGCTTTGTTTCGTGACAGTGAAAACTATCTTGTAATGCAAGGTGGATATCACGGGAATACAAACAAAACGATTGAAATAAGTAATTACAAATATAACAGTAAGGGTGGGAACGGAAAAGCAAAAAATATATTTGAAATTCCAATGCCTGATGAATTTCGTGGAAAACACC
>VMCO01000053.1 GCA_008081325.1 Flavobacteriaceae bacterium | reverse complement strand
AAGATAGCTGCTAAATATTCATTCTATTCAGGTTTAAGTAAAAAATTCATACTAAATAATAACCTTGACGTCCCCAACAACTCTTTTTGGAAGGAATTACTTAGAGATAAGATTGGTTTAACAGTAGGACGATTAGATTCAAGATACAGAGGAATTGATAAAAGAATAGCTGGGTCAAGTCCAGACACTAATATTGAACTTAACTCATGGAACCATTCATTTACCCCTGCTATAAATTATTATGTGAAAAATGAATTAAATTTTGAGACTGACATAAAATATAACGTATTTGGACCTGTACACCCTTGGGACAGAGAAAATGATAATACAAGAGAGAATTTAAGAAAGGCTATGGCTCAAAATCCGTTTCTAAAAGTTTTTATTCAATCTGGATATTATGATGGTGCTACTAATTATTTTCAAGCAAAATATACAATGTGGCAAGTTGATCCTAGTGGAAAAATGAAAGATCGGTTTTATTTTGAGGGCTATAGAAGCGGTCACATGATGTATCTGAGATCTGAAGACTTGAAAAAATCCAATGACGATTTAAGAGAATTTATAAAAAACTCATCAACTAATGGAATGCCTGCAAAATATTAAAAACATATGTCTTAATTTTATTATTTTTGTTCAAATTTTATAAATGAATTCACTAATAAAGTCAGCTATAATTATTGATAAGAAAAGTGAATTTCATAATAAAAAAGTTGATATTTTAATCCAAAATGGAATAATCTCCGATATTTCTGAAAATATCAAAAACCCTAAAAATTTTAAAGAGATTAGTTTACCTAATCTTCATGTATCACCTGGCTGGTTTGATTATAGTATTTGTACAGGTGAACCTGGTTACGAGGAAAGAGATAATATATTAAACACCCTAAATGTAGCTTCAAAATCAGGTTTTACATCAATAGGCATACAACCAAATACGTTTCCGGTAATAGAAAAAAATACTGAAATTGAGTATTTAAAATCAATTGCAAAAAATTCATGTGTTAGTATTTATCCGATTGGGGCTCTAACAAAAAATTCCGATGGAAATGAATTAGCTGAACTATTTGAAATGAAAAGTGCAGGAGCTATTGGTTTTGGAGATTATAAGAAATCTATTAAAAATCCTAATCTGTTGAAATTAGCTTTACTTTACACTAAAGATTTTAACACGCCTATTTTCTCGTTTCCTTTAGACGACAAAATTTCTAATAATGGGGTCATGAATGAAGGTAAAAGTAGTACAATGCTAGGCCTAAAGGGTATTCCAAATATTGCTGAAGAGATTCAAATTATGCGTGATATTAAAATCCTTGAATACTGTGGAGGAAACTTACATATTCCTTATATATCAACTTCAAATTCAATTAACTTAATCAAAGAGGCGAAGAAAAAAGGTCTTAATATAACTTGTAGCACATCTGTTCATAATTTATTTTTTGACGATAGTTTTGTTAAAAACTTCGAAACCAAATTTAAAGTATTACCTCCACTCCGAACTCAAAAAGACATTGATAATTTAATAATTGCTGTAAAAGACGGTTCAATAGATATCGTGACAAGTGATCATAATCCTCTTGATGTTGAGTTAAAAAATTTAGAATTTGATAACGCCGAATTTGGAACTATTGGAATGGAATCTTCATTTGGCGCTTTAAACAAAATTTTTTCATTGAAAACAGTGATTAATATTTTAACCCGTGGTAAGAAAGTTTTTGGACTAGACGAATCATCAGTTAAAATAGGTGCTCAAGCAGATATAAGTCTATTCAATCCCCTAACTAATTATATTTTTAATGAAGATAACATCCTTTCAATTTCTAAAAATTCTATTTTTAAAGATTCTTCTCTGAAAGGAGTAGTATATGGTACGGTCTCAAACGGAAAAATATCACTAAATGAATAATTTTTTATTTGAGTATACTGTAAAAGAACCTTCTTCATTTAACCAAAACAGTAAAGTGATATTGATGTTTCACGGATACGGAAGCAATAAACAGGATTTGTTTACATTTTCTGACTATATGAATTCAGAATTGCTAATTATTTCAATTCAAGCTCCTTTAAAACTTGATTATAATTCATATTGTTGGTGGCTTCTACAATACGATGAAAGAATGAGATTAAAAATGGATAAAAAACAGGCCGCAGAAACAATATTTAGCCTTGAACAGTTTATATCTTTAGAGTTATGTGAAAAATATAATTTTAGTTTTGAACAAATATATTTAATGGGGTTTAGTCAAGGATGTATGATTTCATATGCCTTATCAATTAATTATCCAAAAAAATACAAAAAAGTAATTGGTTTAAGTGGTAAAATACCACATGAGATAATCAAATTTGATAAAGAACAAAATTATAGTAATCACAATTTCTTTTGTTCACACGGAATAAATGATCAAGTTATTCCAATTGAAATTGGAAGAGAATCAGATAATTGGTTTTCTAAAAATAAAATCAATCACAAATACCTGGAATTTGAGTCATCTCATAATATCAATGCTGAAAATTTTGAACAGATGAATCTTTGGATAAAAAACAACTAATCACATTCCACCTGTAAACCGTCATAAGCTAAAAAAACATTTTCTGGAAGACTTAATTGTACATCTTTGTGAAAACCTAACTTATGACTAATATGAGTTAAATATGCTCTTTTAGGCTTTATTTTAGAAATTATTTCAAGAGCATCATTTAGGTTTAAATGGGAATAATGTTCTTCAATCCTTAAAGCATTAATTATCAACACATCTAAATCTTTTAATTTAAAATATTCATCTTGATTAATGGTTTTTACATCTGTAAAATAAGCTAGATTATCAAATCTAAATCCATGAATTGGAAGATTTCCATGAAAAGCATTTAAAAGAACAACCTCCTGTTTATTAAATATAAAATTATCATCAATAATATTTGTAGTAACATTTGGAGTACCTGGAATATTACCTTCATTTTTAAATATGTAATCAAATCTTTTATTTAACGCATGAATAACTCTTTCACTTGCATAAATGGGAATATTTCCTTGTCTAAAATAAAAAGGCCTTATATCGTCTAATCCTGAAACATGGTCATTATGCTCGTGAGTAAAAAAAATAGCATCAACCCTATCACAGCCAGAATTAAGCATTTGTGCTCTAAAGTCCGGACCACAATCTATTACTATATTTTTATTGTTCCATTGAATTAGAGCTGATGTTCTTAATCTTGTATCTTTTGGATTATCACTTAAGCAAACAGGGTGTTTACTTCCTATAACTGGAATGCCTTGAGATGTTCCTGTACCTAAAAAAGTTATTTTCATAATCTTATAAAATCAAAAATACACTATTTTTTTTCATCTAATTAGAGTTATTTAATACATTTGTTATAGCAAAACCCACCTTATGAACAAGGTACCTTTTAATGGTGATTCACACATTGAACCCATTCCTACAATAAAGCTAAAAGCTTTACGGATTAACCTGAATGAGAATATTTACGGAACATTTACTGAAATTGGTGCAG
>VMCO01000006.1 GCA_008081325.1 Flavobacteriaceae bacterium | reverse complement strand
GTAATGGATGTTTTTTTGAAATTGCTGATGTATAAACTATCAACGTGTCTTTCTTGTTATCAATGAATTCACTTATATTTAGTTTGCTTGGGTCGTAAATCACATTTGCTCCTAATTTTATAAGACCTTCAGTTATAAATGATTTTTCCCTATCATAACCTGAAACCCTAATGTTTTTTTGAAGGAAATATTTAGCCAATCCACTCATGCCAATTCCTCCGATGCCAATGAAAAAAACCTTATTTATAGAGTCTATATTCATTCGTTTATTAGTTTATTTATTTCATCAACAATATCACTCGTCGCATTTGTGAAAGCTGTTTTCTTGATGTTTTTTGAGAGTTTATTTCTTAGCTCTGAGGATGAATTTAATTCCGAAATACTCTTTTTTAAATCATTAATATTTTTTTCTTCGACTAAAAGAGCTCCCTCGTTTTTTACTACTGCCATAGCATTTTTCAACTGATGATCTTCAGCTACATTTGGAGATGGAATAAAAATTACAGGCTTTCCTACAATGGATAATTCTGATACAGAGCTTGCACCAGCTCTTGAAATTATAAAATCAGAAACTGAATAGGCTAAAGCAATATCATCTAAGAAGTCATATAACTTTACATTAGAAGAAATTTCTTTTTGTTTGTACTCATCGTAATACAACTTTCCACATTGCCATATTACCTGAAGGTTAATATATTTTAAATAATCTTGAATAGAATAAATAGCTTTATTAATCTCTCTTGAACCCAAACTACCTCCAATGACAAGCATTGTCTTTTTATTAGCATTTAAATCAAAAGTTTTAATCCCTTTATCAAATAAATCTGCATATTTAGAAATATTTGATCTCACTGGATTTCCAGTGATTATAATCTTATTTTTTGGGAAATACTTTTCCAAATTTTCGTAAGAAACACAAATTTTATTTACTCTTTTCGATAATAATTTATTTGTAATTCCAGGATAAGAATTTTGCTCCTGAATTAAAGTTGGAATATTTAAAAGATTTGCTACATATACAATTGGGCCGCTAGCATATCCACCTGTTCCTATTACTACATTTGGCTTAAATTTTTTGATAATAATTAGGGATTGAAAAATACTAATCAATAACTTTAAAGGAACTAAAATATTCTTTAAAAAATTAGTTCGGTTAAATCCAGAAATCCACAACCCTAATATATCAAATCCATATTTTGGTACAATTTGCATTTCCATTTTATGATTAGCACCCACAAATAATATTTCTGAATTCTTATCTCTAAACAACAATTCATTAGCAATAGAAATAGCAGGATATATATGACCTCCTGTTCCACCACCTGATAATATTATTCTGTTTCTATTCATTTATATAGTTTCTTTTAATATATCCAATGGACTATCCTCATTTTCATTATTAGTCTTTAGTTCTGAACCATTCCTAACGCTTTGAATAATGCCTATAGCGATACAGGTCATCCAAATAGACGTACCACCACTGCTTATTAGTGGAAGTGGTTGTCCGGTGATTGGAAATAGTTCAACAGACACCCCAATATTTACAAGAGCCTGAAATACAATAGGAATTCCGAGACCAATAACCAATAATGATCCGAAGACACTATCAGCTTTATTTGAAATAATAATAATTCTTAGAAGAAATAACACATAGACTGTTAAAAGAAACAATCCGCCAATTAGCCCATATTCTTCAATGATAATTGCAAAAATAAAATCTGATGAAGACTGTGGTAAAAAATTCTTTTGAACACTTTTTCCAGGGCCTAAACCTCTTACACCGCCCGTAGCTATAGCTATTTTTGCCTTTTCAATTTGATAATTTTCTGTGGTATTTTCTTTATTGACAAAATTTTCAATTCTACTTTTCCATGTATCAACCCTATTAGGAAAAACACCAGGATATGCCTTAATTGTTAAAATAAAAATTGAAAGAACTAAGACTCCTGAAAATATTATACCTAACAAATATTTTATCGGATAACCACCTACAAAACACAATAAAATAACCATACTAAATATTATTGCTGTGGTTGAAAAATTTGCAGGAAGAATTAGTAGTAAAATTAATAATATTGGAATCCAAAGTGGCAATATAGTTTGACTAAAACGAATTTCAACATCTTTAATTTTAGCTAAGTATCTAGAAACATATATCATTAAAATTACCCCTGCAAGTGTGGATGGTTGAAAAGTAAAACCAACAAAAGGAATTTTAATCCATCTATTTGTATTCGTTAATGAGTCTGTAACTCCGGGTTGCAAAAGTGTGTATAGTAATAAAACTATAACGACAGGTATCATAAGAATAGATATGCCTCTAAAGTAGTGGTAGGGAATCTTTTGCATTAAATACATAAATGTAAATCCGAGTGACAAGTGAATAAAATGCTTAAACAGAAAATTAAAAGTATTACCAGAAGCAGACACATAAGCAAGGTTACTTGCTGCGCTGTAAACAGGTAAAAAAGAAAAACCTGCGAGCAAAATAAGAACTGCCCACAAAGTTTTATCTCCTTGTATATTTTCAAAAATATTATTCATTATAATTTTCTAACTGCTGCTTTAAATTGTCTTCCTCTATCTTCAAAATCATCGAATAGATCAAAACTTGCACATGATGGAGATAGCAATACACAATCTCCAGACGATGAAATTTTGTAAGCAGCATTTACTGCTTCCTCCATTGATTTTGTCTCAACTATATACTCAACTACATTTTCAAAGTGATCCATTATTTTTAAGTTATTTAAACCTAAACATATAATTGCCTTGACTCTTTTGTCAACTACTTTTGTTAAATCAGAATAGTTATTTCCTTTATCTACTCCACCTACAATCCATACTGTTGGAGACTCCATTGACTCAAGAGCGTAATATGTTGCATTTACATTAGTAGCCTTAGAATCATTTATATATTTTACCTTATTTATGGTTAATACATTTTCTAATCTGTGCTCAACCCCTTGAAAATGTTCAAGACTTTTTCTTATGGTTTCTTTTCTAATCTTTAGCAAATTTGCAACTGTTGCCGCAGCCATTGCATTCTTGATATTATGATTTCCTTTTACTAAAAAATTATCTGTTGGCATATTAATTTTATTTTTATCTGTTATAATATTTATTTCATTGTTGAAAAAGTATGCTCCCTGTTTGACTTTTTTTTTTGTCGAAAAAGGCAACAACCTAGACTTAATTTTATTTGATTTGATATACTTATCTATTGTTTTGCAATCAGAATCATATATTAAATAATCTTCATTTGATTGATTTTTAATTATTTTAAATTTTGAATCAACATATGCTTCAAAATTTTTGTATCTGTCAAGATGATCAGGCGTAATCGAGGTTATTATTGCAATATGAGGTTTAAAGTTTTCAACTCCGTCCAGTTGAAAACTACTAACTTCCACCACACTAAAGTCTACATCATTTTCAGTCACACTTGAAAAACTATTCCCAATATTTCCAGATATTGAACAAGAGGACCCAGCATCGGAAAGAAGTTTATGGGTTAAGTTTGGATTTGTGGTTTT
>VMCO01000082.1 GCA_008081325.1 Flavobacteriaceae bacterium | reverse complement strand
CGGATTAGCTTTAATATTTGCTGTTGACAGACCTCTTGATATGTGTAGAACTGTAGTGAATATTACAGGTGACGCAACTGTATCTATGATAGTTGATAAAATTGTTTCTAAAAAATGAATATAAAATTAGATGAATCCTGGAAAAAGCATCTAAATCATCATATTAATTCAGAAGGATTTAAAAATCTCGTTTCATTTGTAAAAAGCGAGTACCAAAACCATACATGTTATCCCAAAGGAAAGTTAATATTCTCCTCTCTGAATAATTGTAAATTTGATGATGTTAAATTAGTAATCCTTGGTCAAGATCCATATCACAATACAAATCAAGCAAATGGTCTAGCTTTTTCAGTTCCTGAATTAATTGAAAAACCACCCTCTTTAATTAATATATTTAAAGAAATTGGTCAAGATTTAAATATAAAATACGATGCAAGTGGTGACCTGATGCATTGGGTTAGGCAAGGTGTTTTATTACTGAATTCTACACTTACAGTCAGAAAGAATAATCCAGGAAGTCATCAAAATAAAGGATGGGAGGATTTTACTGATGAAATTATAAATATAATTTCACTAAGGAAAAAAAATGTTGTTTTCCTTCTATGGGGTAATTACGCTAAGAAAAAAAGTAAGTTAATTGATCAGAATAAACATCTTATATTAAGCTCAGGTCATCCATCTCCACTTAGTGCTAATAGGGGATACTGGTTTGGAAATAGGCACTTTAGCAAGGCAAATAAATATCTTAAAGAAAATAATATAGTTGAGATTAAATGGGTGTAATTATATCTTATTAAGTACAAATAAGATTAAAGATTCTATTATTTCCGAAGGATTTTCTGAATACAAATCATTAATTCGATTAGCTAAGATCGCATTTAAAGAAATAGCATTGTGGCCTAAAAAATCAGATAGTCCGTATATTATTGCGGTTTCCATCTCAAGATTAGTAACCTTATATTTTTTAAATTCAATTAATTTCATATCATCGATATTGATTCTACTTTCTAAGGGAATTCGGGTTTTTCTTCCTTGAAAAGCGTAAAAACCATTACATGTAGCTGTTAATCCTTTATCGAGATTACTAGAATAAAATTTTTTAAATAGGGGAGTAGATGCCTTAAAACAATAAAGATTCTTATTGTTTAACGAAATTACTTCAATGTTTTCACTAGTGTAATTATTTAAATCATAAAAAGATAACTGCGAATTTATGTCAATCGCGTATTCACTGATAAGCCACGAATCAATCGGAATATCTTTTGAAATAGAACCAGATGTGCCAATTCTTATAAGATTTATTGACACATGAGTGTTTTTAAAACATTTATTAGAGAAATCATAATTAAATAGAGCATCTAATTCATTGATAACAATATCAATATTGCTTCCTCCAATTCCTGTTGATATGACTGAAACCCTTTTTTTATTGAAATAACCAGTAACACTTTTAAACTCTCTATTTTGAATACTAAATTCAACGTCTTCTAAATATTTACTAATAATATCTACTCTAAACGGATCACCAACCAGAATAATATCTTTTGAAACCTGATTTGGCTTTAGACATAAATGATATATGCTGCCATCATTATTTGTAATTATTTCTGATGATTTCATATTTATCCTCCAATGCGTTTAACCTTGTATCCCATAGATGATAAAAAATTCATAATATCATCTCTTATATTTCCTTGAATTATAATAGAATATCCTTTAATAGATCCACCAACCGAAAATTTTTGTTTAATTGATTTCGCTATTAATTTTATCTCTTCTTTTTTAATTTTTTCAAAACCTTCAATTATAGTATTGGCTTTACCTTTTCTCTTTTCATATTTACATAGAAGGGGAGAAGTTTGAGTATGTGAAATAGCGGTTTTTTTAACTTCAAAAACAGGGTTTTCTGATAGTTTATGATTAGGAAAAAGATTTCTTAATTGATCTTGTAAATCCATTACTTTTTAAGCAGACCTAATTCAATTAATCTTTCTTCAAGAAACTCACCAGCTGTAATATCATCATATGCTTTAGGAAATTCATCACATATAGTTGACTCAAGTACATTTAATTTCATTTCACTTACAGGATGCATGAAAAAAGGAATTGAATATCTTGACTTCTTGAGTAGCTCTTTATTAGGATTTACAACTCTATGTACAGTCGATTTTAAAACATTATTAGTATGCCTTGAAAGCATATCTCCAATATTTATCATTAGTTCATCCTCACTTGCAACTGCATCAATCCATTCACCGTTAGTGTTTAATACCTGAAGCCCTCTGCCGTGAGCACCCATTAATAGCGTAATTAAATTTATATCTCCATGTGCTGCAGCTCTAACAGCCTCCTTAGGATCCTCTTTGATTGGAGGATAATGAATAGGCCTTAAAATTGAGTTACCATTATGAATATAATTGTCAAAATAATTTTCATCAATTTCTAAATACAGTGCAAGAGCTCGAAGAACATATTTTGCGGTTTTTTCCAATGTTTTATATACTTCTTCCCCAACTTCATTAAACTCAGGAAGCTCATCTACAATAATATTAGGGAAATAGTTGTACTTAGTAATATCCTCATCGGAAATATATTGGCCAAAATGCCAATATTCTTTTAAATCCCCATGTTTACTTCCTTTAGCACTTTCTTTACCGAAAGAAACATATCCACGTTGACCTGAAAATTCAGGATGCTCATACTTTCTTTTAACTTCGACAGGAAGATCAAAGAAAAGTTTTATTTGACTGTAGAGTCTCTCAATCAAATCTTCATCAAGAAAATGTCCTCTGACTGCACAAAAGCCTATTTCTTGAAAAGCCTTACCAATGGATTGAACAAATATTGATTTTTTTTGTTGATCATCACTTAAAAAATCTCTTAAATCTACTGAAGGTATATGATTCATTTAATTTAGTTTTATATTAACCAAAGATAATAAATGTTAATAACTTAAATTTTTAAGTTTAATCTGAGATTGTCTGTTATGACTAAAAATTAATACTTTGCTTAATAATTGCTTATGAATTATTCAAATTCAAAAATAAGTACGTCTACTCATATCGATCTCTATACTGGTATGCTTATTCCTCGAATGATAGAGGAAAAAATGCTGATTTTATTAAGGCAAGGGAAAATTTCAAAATGGTTTTCTGGAATTGGACAAGAGGCAATTTCTGTAGGTGTCACCAAAGCTTTAAAGGATGATGAATATATCTTACCCATGCACAGAAATTTAGGAGTATTTACAAGTAGAAAAATTCCTCTACACAAACTATTTTCCCAATGGCAAGGTAAATCTAACGGCTTTACCAAGGGGAGGGATAGATCATTTCATTTTGGTACAAATGAGTATAGTATTGTTGGTATGATTTCTCATCTAGGTCCTCAGATGGGAGTTGCAGACGGGATAGCTCTTAACAACTTAATTTCAAACAATAAAAATATTACTGTTGTATTTAGCGGTGAAGGTGGTACCAGTGAAGGTGATTTTCACGAGGCGTTAAATGTTGCTTCAGTATGGAATCTTCCTGTAATTTTTATTATTGAAAA
>VMCO01000062.1 GCA_008081325.1 Flavobacteriaceae bacterium | reverse complement strand
TATGGATTTTGCAGCTTTCCTAGCCAACACTAATTATTCTAGTGTTGCAGCGGATTTAACAGGTGTAAAGCTTAATAACTACAGCTTTTCTAAAAATCAAGTTATATTCTTTGGTAGTGAATCAAATGGTTTTAGTGAAAAGTTATCCTCAGGATTAAAAAATAAAATAACAATTGAAAGATTTAATACAAATGTAGAAAGTTTGAATCTTGCTAGCTCAGTTGCTATAGTTCTATCGGAGTTAAATAATCAAATTACTGAAAAGTAAAATTTAGTAGTATACCACTAGTTTTCATAAAATCAATGTTGCTTGTCCAAGGACTAAAGGGGTCGTTATCATCAACATGTTCATCTGATAAGGCAAAAACTCCTCTTATACTTGGACTAAATTTGAACCATTCCAAGTATAGATCTATACCAAAACCCAGTTCATAGAAAAAAACATTTTTTTTTGTTCTAAACTGTCCTAAACTATTATCATCAACATTATTTTCTTTACTAGACAAATTCAAGGCGGTTGAAACACCTGCTAGAACGTAGGGTTTGAAATTATTTACCCGCTTGCTTGATATTTTTAACAGTAACGGAAAATGAATATATGTAGACTTAATTTCTCTTAGGTGTTGATTTTGATTAAATTCTGTTTCTCCAAATTGGGCAGGATTAAAAACCAAATTTCTGTTAGACATAACAAGACCTGGTTCAAAACGTATGTCGAAATAATCAGAAATTCTAAAATTCCCTATTAATCCCACATTAAATCCAAATGATTTTTCCGTTTGAATATCATAATTATCAGAAATATAATCAAAGTTGTAATCATAATTATTCATTCCTAGGTAATATCCCCATGAGAGTTGTGGTTTGTCAAAATTTTCATTGTTGATCACCCTTTTTTTTGTGAAGAGTTGTGCATATCCATCCGAACAAAAAAAGAAAACAGAAATAAATAAAATTAATAATCTCATAACTTAACGTTTAACAGAGAAAGTTTGCTAAAACAACCATTTTTTTTTCAGTTTATTGTGTTGGTTTAATATTTGTCTAAAATTAACCAATTGGGTAAAATAATTTATATTTGTTCCTAATATTTATTAAGAATAATGAAAATAATAATTGCAGGGTCTGGCCAAGTTGGATCTCATCTAGCAAAATTATTATCATATGAATCGCAAGAGATTACGCTTATAGATTCCAATGATGAAAAACTATCCTTCCCTAACAGTCAATTAGATATTAGAGTTGTTGAAGGAGATTGTACTTCAATTTCAGTATTAAAAAAAGCTAATGTTTCTAATGCAGACTTATTTATTGGGGTTACCGCTGGAGAAGCGGTAAATTTAACAGCTTGTTATTTAGCCAAACAATTAGGTGCAAAAAAAACCATAGCAAGAATTTCAAACCCTGAGCTTAAAGAGAACGATAATATTGATTTTTCTAATTTAGGGATAAGTGAATTAATATCTCCAGAAATTTTAACTTCAAAGGAGATAAATATGGCTATAAATAGAGCAGAATTCACTGACCCTTTTGAATTTGATGATGGAGCTTTGATAACTTTAGGCTTAAGCGCAACTCATACTTCAACATTTGTAGGAAAAACAGTTGTTGAAGCTGCAGAGATATTTCCTGAAACCCACTTTTTTCCAATTTCTATTAAAAGAGAAGACAAAACTATAATCCCAAGAGGAGACACCGTATTTCATTCTGGAGATCACATTGTTTTCATGACTGAACCTGGTGGTGAGGAGGAACTACTGAAACTTTCTGGTCAAAACAATGGAATCATAAAAAATGTTATGATTTTGGGAGGCGGTAGAGTAGGAAAGAAGGTGGCAGAGGACTTATCTTCTAATAATTTTAATGTTAAACTAGTAGAAATTAATAAAGAAAGGGCAGAAGAGTTGGCCGAAGATTTAGAAAATTGTTTGGTTATATATGGTGATGGCACAAACACAGAATTATTGGATGAAGAGAGTTTGGATCAAATGGATTCATTTATTGCTGTGACAGGAGATTCTGAAGATAATATTATGTCAAGCCTTATTGCTAAATCAAAAGGAATAAATAAAACTATTGCCCTTGTTGATAATCTTGATTATTATAAATTAACCCAAATTAGTGGTATTGATACATTAATTAACAAAAAGTTGCTGGCTGCTGATGCTATTTCAAAACATGTTCATAATGCTGAAGTAGTTGCAATTTCACAGCTTGCTAACATGGATGCGGAATTATTAGAGTATGTGGTAAATGATGACTCAAAAGTCTGTAATAAAACAATTAAAGATCTAGATTTTCCTAGATGTGCAATTATTGCTGGAGTTATAAGGGATAGTGAAGGCTATATTGTTCTTGGAGATTTTAAAATATTAAGCGGAGACAGAATAGTTGTTTGTTGCTTAAATGATTCAATTCAAAAGGTTGAAAAACTTTTCTAAATGAAAATTAACGTTAAAATAATTACATATTTTCTGGGCTTTCTTTTGCTAATCAATGGTGGTTTCATGTTTCTTAGTGCCTTATTAAGCTTTGTATATAAAGATGGTATTACGGGTGATTTAGTTCTTTCAGGTACAATAATCTCAGTTATTGGATTATTGATGTTGTTTTTAAATAAAAACCATGATAAACAAATCAATAAAAGAGAAGGGTATTTAGTAGTGGTTTTAGGATGGGTGTTTATGATATTTTCTGGAACAATTCCTTACATTTTAACTGGTGTAATTGATGGTTTTTCTAATATATTTTTTGAAACTACATCAGGTTACACTGCTACAGGAGCTACTGTAATTAACGATGTTGAAATTCTTCCTGAAGGTATTTTATTTTGGAGAAGTATAACTCATTGGTTAGGAGGTATGGGAATGATTGTTTTTGCTATCGCTATCTTACCATTGTTGGGTATTGGCGGAATGCAGCTGTTTAACGCTGAATCTCCAGGCCCCAGTACAGATAAGTTACATCCTAGAATCAACGATACTGCAAAAAGATTATGGCTTATATATGTTTCATATACAATCATTGAAACAATTTTATTACAGTTTGCAGGAATGTCTTTTTTTGATGCCATCAATCACTCAATGAGTAATATTGCATCAGGTGGTTTCTCAACAAAAAATGCAAGCTTAGGTCATTGGAACTCTAGCCCGATGATTCAATATATTGTAATCATATTTATGTTTTTGGCAGGAACAAATTTTGTCTTAAGCTATTTTGGATTCAAGTTTAATTTTAAAAAAATATTTAATGATGATGAATTTAAAGTTTACACTTTATTCATTCTAGGATTTACTGTTTCGGTTGGTTTGATTTTGTATTTCAATACTGATTTTTTGATGAATTATGAAAGTCAATTTGAAAGAATTGAGGGAGTATTTAGACATTCACTTTTTCAGGTTATTTCTATAATTACTACCACCGGTTTTGTAACTGCTGACTATACCTCATGGTCTCCACTACTGCTACTTTTATTTTTTGGTATGATGTTTTTGGGAGGTTCAGCAGGAAGTACATCTGGTGGGTTTAAAATAATGCGTCATCTTCTAATCATAAAAAATGGTGTTTTACA
>VMCO01000033.1 GCA_008081325.1 Flavobacteriaceae bacterium | reverse complement strand
TGGTTAATTATTCCTCTGATCAAATTATAGATCTTATTGAATCTATATACTCAAATAAAAAAATAATTTTATTATCTCCTGTGATCAAGTCGAGAAAAGGGAATTATCAAGAATTATTTCAACAGACTATTAAAAAAGGATTTACTCAATGTAGAATTGATGGACAAATAGTAGATATTTCAAACAGTACTAGTTTAGAGAGGTATAAAAATCATGATATTGAAATTGTTATTGATAAACTTTATTTAGAAAAAAATAAATTCTCAAAAAAAAGATTAAGAGAAAGTATAGACACATGCTTTTTTCACGGAAATAATTCAATTCTTATAATTGAAAAAGAATCTAATGAAGCTAGATATTTTAGTTTAAATCTTATGTGTGAAGATTCTGGTATTTCATATCAATTACCAGATCCGAATAATTTTTCATTCAATTCACCCAAAGG
The DNA here is from genome assembly GCA_008081325.1 of Flavobacteriaceae bacterium. GTDB lineage: Bacteria > Bacteroidota > Bacteroidia > Flavobacteriales > Flavobacteriaceae > MED-G13. The sequence goes on along the minus strand of VMCO01000033.1, from coordinate 3,179 downwards.
AGCCTGTAAAAAATGTAAAGGATTAGGCACAAACAAAGAAGTAGATATAAAAAAAATTATTCCAGATGAAAAAACTTCAATAAGCGAAGGTGGAATTGATCTTATAAAATCCAAAAAATCATGGATTTATAAACAAATTGAGTTGATTTCAAAAAAATATAATTTTTCACTTAATGATCCGATTAATAAAATCCCTAAAAATGGAATGAATGCCATTTTATATGGACTAAAGGATGATTTAATAATTGAAAATAAATCCATTGGAGTTAATATCGATTATAGTATTTCCTTTGAAGGAATTTGCAACTTTATCAAAGAGCAATATCAAAACAATGATTCAATAAGATTAAAAAGATGGGCGAACAATTATTTCAAGGAAGTTATATGTGACAACTGTCAAGGATCAAGATTAAATAAAGAATCACTGTATTTTAAAATAGATAATAAAAATATTAACGAAATAGTTAATCTAGAGATAAAAGACTTAGCTATATGGTTTAAAGAACTTACTCCAAAACTTAACAAAAAACAAAAACTTATTGCGTCTGAAATTATTAAAGAAATAAATGAAAGAATAAAATTTCTTCAAAATGTAGGTTTAGGCTATTTAACATTAAATAGGACTTCAAAATCACTTTCGGGTGGAGAAAGTCAAAGAATAAGGCTAGCCTCTCAAATTGGATCACAGCTAACTGGAGTTTTATATATACTCGACGAACCTAGCATAGGACTTCATCAAAGTGATAATCAAAAACTTATTGATTCATTATTAAAACTTCGTGATATAGGAAACTCAATAATAGTTGTTGAACATGATCGAGATATGATATTAAAATCTGATCATATTATAGATATAGGACCATATGCAGGAAAACTAGGTGGTGAGATAATTTTCTCTGGAAATAAAAAAGAATTATTAGGTTGTAACTCATTAACTGCTCAATATATCAGTAATGAAAAACTCATAACAATTCCAAAAAATCATAGATTAGGTAACGGGAATGTTATTGAATTAAATGGTTGTAGTGGAAACAACTTAAAAAATATTAATTTACGTATTCCGTTAAACACTTTAACAGTAATAACAGGTGTTTCTGGCAGTGGCAAATCTACTCTTATTAATGAAACACTATACCCTATTATTCACAATAAAATTTTTAATGCTGAAAAAAATATACTTAATTATAAATCAATCAAAGGTCATGAAGCTTTAGATAAAATCGTAAATATCAATCAATCACCAATAGGAAGAACACCAAGAAGTAATCCTGCAACCTACAGCGGTGTTTTTGGAGAGGTGAGGAATATTTTTTCAAAACTAAACGAGTCTGTAATAAGAGGATATAAACCTGGAAGATTTAGCTTTAATGTTCCTGGAGGTAGATGTGAAGAATGTAAAGGTGCCGGATTAAAACAGATTGAAATGAATTTTTTACCTGATGTTTATGTTGAATGTGAGTCATGCATGGGTAAAAGATTCAATCGTGAAACATTAGAGATAAAATTCAAAGGTAAATCAATCAATGATGTGTTAAATATGAGCATAAGTGATGCCACCGATTTTTTTGAGCATATTCCTAAAATTTTTAGAAAACTTAAAACTATTAGAGATGTTGGCTTAGGATATCTAACTCTTGGACAACAAAGCACAACATTATCTGGTGGTGAAGCTCAGAGAATAAAATTAGCAACTGAATTAAGTAAAAGAGATACAGGAAATACATTATACGTTTTAGATGAACCAACTACCGGTTTGCATTTTGAAGATATTAGAGTGTTATTAAGTGTTATTGAAACACTTGTAAATAAAGGGAATTCAGTGATAATAATCGAGCACAATATGGATGTTATTAAGATAGCTGATTATATCGTAGATTTAGGTCCTGAAGGTGGAAGAAACGGTGGTGAAATAATTTTTCAAGGATACATAGATAAATTTTTAAAGTGTAAAACTAGTCTTACCGCCAATTTCCTAAAAAAAGAACTAACTTAGAGGTATATATGAATGAAAGAAGAGATAAAAAATGGAATGAAACTAAAACAAATGATTCATGGTCTATATTTAAAATCATGGGTGAATTTGTTGAAGGTTATGAAAAATTAAGTGCAATTGGTCCATGTATTTCAATTTTTGGTTCTGCTAGAACAAAACCCGAAGAAAAATATTACAAATTAGCAAAGGACATTTCTCAGGCAATTGTTGAACGTGGTTATGGAGTAATAACTGGTGGTGGCCCAGGAATAATGGAGGCTGCTAATAAAGGTGCAAATATTGCAAAGGGAAAATCAGTCGGCTTATGTATAAATTTACCTTTTGAGGATACAAATAATAAATTTATTGATAAGGATAAAATGTTAAATTTTGACTATTTCTTTGTTAGAAAAGTAATGTTTGTCAAATATGCCCAAGGATTTGTAGTAATGCCTGGAGGTTTTGGAACCTTAGATGAACTTTTTGAAGCAATTACTTTAATTCAAACCTTTAAAGCTGAAAAATTTCCAATAATTTTAGTTGGAACCGATTTTTGGGAAGGTATGGTTGATTGGATAAAACAAGCCTTACTTGAAAAAAATAATAATATTAGTGAATCTGATTTAGATTTGTTCCAAACTGCTGATACAAAGGAAGAAGTAATAGAAATTTTAGAAGAATTTCACAAAAATTATATTTTTACCCCCAATTTTTAATTTACAGGTTACATTACAGTAATTAGACTTAAAAAGTAAAAGAAAATTGCATATGCATAGATGATTGAGTAAATTTGCAGTCTGCTACGCAATCGATTTATGCACTCTAAAAACAAGAAAAATTCAATCTCTTTTGATCAATTTAAAGAAGAAATTTTAAATGATTACAGAGTCGCTTTCACAAGTCGAGAATGCAGTATTATAGGAAGAAGAGAAGTTCTTACTGGAAAAGCTAGTTTTGGGATCTTCGGGGATGGTAAAGAACTTCCTCAAATAGCAATGGCAAAATTTTTCAAAAAAGGAGATTTCAGGTCTGGATATTATAGAGACCAAACTTTTATGTTATCTCTAGACGAAGTAACTCCTAAACAGTTTTTTGCTGGCCTATATGCTCACACAGACATCAAACATGATCCAATGAGTGCCGGTAGACAAATGGGTAGCTCGTTTACCACACATAGTTTGGATAAGAATTATGATTGGAAAGATCT
>VMCO01000137.1 GCA_008081325.1 Flavobacteriaceae bacterium | reverse complement strand
TGCTATTTCATATCCACCCGAAGTTTTGTTTGAACCATCACTAGAGGGATATGTTAACTTATTTACTAATAGGTCAAGACAATCACAAGAATATCTTGATTCATTACCTCCCCCAGAAAACTGGTATGAGGAACTAGTTAGAAGCAGAGAGATGGTTATAACAGGACCATCTAAATTTTTAGGTAGATACTCAAATTCTATGATAATTGGATTTGGTTCAACTTTTGCATCTGTATTTTTAGGAGCATTGGCTGCATATGCGTTTTCAAGGTTTAGGGTTCCTTTAAAAGATGATTTGTTATTTTTTATTCTTTCGACCAGGATGTTTCCCCCTATAGCAGTGGCAGTTCCTATATTTATTATGTACAGAAAATTAGGTCTTGGGGATACTCACCTTGGAATGATCATATTGTATACCGTTGTAAACTTAAGTTTAGCAGTATGGTTATTAAAAGGATTTATGGATGAAATTCCTAAAGAATATGAAGAAGCAGCTATGATCGATGGATATTCTAGACTTCAAGCTTTCTTTAAAGTTGTTCTTCCACAAGCAATGACTGGTATAGCGGCAACTGCAATCTTTTGTATGATTTTTTCATGGAATGAATACGCTTTTGCTGTTTTGCTAACTCAATTCAATGCACAAACAGCTCCACCATTTATTCCTACAATCATTGGTGAAGGTGGTCTTGATTGGCCAGCAATTGGAGCAGGAACAACTTTATTTCTATTACCGGTAATGATTTTTACAATAATTTTAAGAAAACATCTTTTAAGAGGTATTACCTTTGGAGCAGTAAGAAAATAATGCAAGAAGAAAAGTCATTAATGAGAAAAATATTTAGAAGAGTTTACTGGGAAAACTTATCGACGATATTAATTTTAATTGGAGTTTTCATGTTATTACAACCATTTGCAATGTGGATGTTTACTTATTCTTTTATTGTAATTTTAGTAGGAACTATAGGTTTCATAATCACAAGCCACTTTCCGGATTAATATGTCTCAAATTAAAATAGTAAATTTACAAAAATCATTTGGCGATTTTACTGCAGTTAAAAATTCTAATTTAACGATTAATGATAAAGAGTTCTTTGTTTTACTTGGACCATCTGGTTGTGGAAAGACTACAACACTTCGAATGATTGCAGGATTAGAATTACCTACATCTGGTGAGATATATCTTGGAGATGAAGAGGTAGGAATGTTAAGAGCATCAGAAAGAGATATTGCTTTTGTTTTTCAATTATTTGCCCTTTATCCACACATGAATGTAAGAAACAACTTATCATTTCCTCTAAAAATGCAGGGTTATAAAAAAAGTGATATCAAAAATCGAGTTGAAGAAGCAGCAAAACTTTTAAGAATTGATCACATTTTAAATTCTAACATTTCCTCACTTTCAGGAGGTGATAGACAGCGGGTAGCTTTAGGTAGAGCACTAGTTAGAAGACCAAAAGCATTTTTAATGGACGAGCCATTGGGAACTTTGGATGCTGAATTTAGAGAATTAATGTGTCTAGAATTAAAAAAACTACATTTAGATATTGGAGCAACCACAGTTTATGTAACTCATGATCAGTTAGAAGCAATGTCATTAGCTGACCGAATTGCAGTTATGGATGGTGGTGAAATATTACAAGCTGATGAGCCTAATATTATTTACAATAAACCTAAAACTAAATTTGTGGCCTCATTTATAGGATCTCCAGGTATGAACTTTTTTGAAGTTAATGAGGGAATTTCTAAAGATCAATCATTTGTAAATATCGAAGGAGCTAAATTTGATATTCCCAAACAACTTGAGGAATCAAAAGGAAGTAAAAATTTCTTTGGTATACGTCCAGAAAATTTAACTCTAAACAATAATGAGGGTCTAAAAGGTTCAGTTTTTGGAGTAGAGTATTTAGGATCAAGAAAAATAATTACAGTTAAAACAAGTTTAGGTGAAATTAAAGTTAAAACAGATATTTCTATTAACGTTAAATTGAATGAAAATGTGCAGGTTAAACCTTTAAATAATAATATTATTATTTTTGACGGTCAAACGGACAAATCTTTAAATAGTGAGTTTATAAAATAATGGCAAAAGTAGAATTAAAAAAATTATTTAAAACTTATAATAAAAAAATTAAAGCTTTGGAGGATATAAATCTTACAATTGAAGATGGTCAATTTTTTGTATTACTGGGTCCATCTGGTGCCGGAAAAACTACAACACTTAGATGTATAGCTGGTTTAGAAAAAATTGATTCTGGAGATGTATTATTCAATGATGAAAATATAACTCATGATCAACCTGCTTCAAGAGATGTGTCTTTTGTTTTTCAACAATACTCTCTTTATCCTCATTATACTGTTTATGAAAATCTTGCTTTTCCTTTGAGATCTCCAATGAGAAAGCTTCCTGAAGAAGAAATAAAAAATAAAGTAGAGAAAATTGCTGAAATGCTCAAAATTACAAACAAATTAAAAAATAAAGCAACTGAACTTTCTGGTGGAGAAATGCAAAGAGTTGCTATTGGTAGAGCTCTAGTTCGTGAACCAAATATTTATTTAATGGATGAGCCACTATCCTCATTAGATGCTAAACTAAGAGAAACCCTTAGAGTTGAATTAAAAAATATTCAATTAAATCTAAATGCTACTATATTGTATGTTACACATGATCAAGCTGAAGCAACAACATTGGCAGATAAAATTGGAGTCTTAAAAGAAGGCAAAATTGTTCAAATTGGAACTCCTGAAGAAATTTATGAAAATCCAAATTCAATTTATGTATCCCAAAGATTGGGGTCACCAAAAATAAATATTTTACCTGGTTCTTTATTTAAACTAGACAACAACATACCAAAAATTGGACTTAGACCAGAAAATATAGAGTTAGGTGATGGACCATACGAAGGAAAGGTTATTTCTATAGAAAATTTAGGTTCAGAGACTGTGGTAGCTATTAATTTTCAAGACAATGAAATATTAGCTTCAATTCAGGGTAGCTATAAGTCATCAATTAATGAAAAAATTAATTTTGACATTAATACGAATAAAGTTTTAAAATTTGATAACGGAGACCAAAGGATACATGAGCGTTAATTTTTTAATTTCTCAAGCAAAAAATATTCAAATAGTTATTGATGAAAATGCAGCAGAAATTGAAGCACTAGATCAAAATATTGGAGATGGGGATCATATATTTAATGTGCAAAGAGGTCTTAAGTTAGTAGTTGAGCTTGAAGATGATATTAAAAACCTGCCCTTACAAAAAGGTTTAAATATGATTGCTATGAAAGTCTTGTCAGGTATTGGTGGCTCTTCTGGAGCTTTGTTTGGAACTTTCTTTATGTCTATGGCTAAAACACCAGATCTAGATAAAGATATAGATTTTAAAAAAGCATGTGAAATGGTTATAACGGGAATTAATGCAATGAAGGAAAGAGGAAAAGCTGATGTTGGAGAAAAAACAATGATGGATGTTTTAATTCCAGTATCAGAAAAACTTAATGAATTAAAAAGTGGTAATACGGATATGAAAGAAGGGTTAAGTGAGATAACAAAAATTGCCGAAGATAGAATGTTAGCAACAAAAGACATGCTTGCTACCAAAGGTAGAGCTTCATTTTTAGGAGAACGTGCTAAAGGTCATATAGATCCAGGAGCTCGTTCATCACAACTTA
>VMCO01000200.1 GCA_008081325.1 Flavobacteriaceae bacterium | reverse complement strand
AGTTCTACCACTTCAACAACATTTAATTGTTCTTTTTTTGGCTCTGGCATTTCAGCAAAATCTGAAAAAGCAGTTGCGATAGAACTCATCGTGTCAATTTGCTGAATTAATGAGTCGCTAAATTCTTTTATCCTTTGTTTGCTAAATTCTTGACCTTTACTAAAACCTCTTTCAAAAGTTTGAATACTTAATCTCATTGGAGTCAAAGGATTTTTGATTTCATGTGCAACTTGTTTTGCCATTTCTCTCCAAGCTGTTTCTCTTTCACTTTTTGCCAGCTTAACAGCACTGCTTTTTAGTTCGTCTATCATTGTGTTATAGGAGTCAATTAATGCAACTACTTCTTTGGGAGTATTCTTTATATTAATTTTAGTATTTTGATTTTGAAGATTTGTTTTTTTGATTGTCTCACCTATAGAATCTAAGGACTTAGTCACAAAATTTGAAATAAAATATGCAATTATAAATGCTATTAAAATCATATTTCCATGAACAAATCCAAGTCTGATTAAAAATTCACTTAACTCCTGTTTGCTACTAGTGTCATCAGCAAAATAAGGGATGTAAATAATTCCTAGCGGTTCGTTATTAAAATTAGAAACCAGATTGTAAGATGATTTAAAATAGCTTGTATTCTTATCATCCTCTACATATCTGGAAGCATCTTCATTTTTAAAGTATTCTACTATTTTTTGATCTAAAGTAGTTGTACCTCTTACTCCAGTTACTGCGGTTGAACTTTTTAATAATACACCTTCCTTACTGTACAACTCAAACTCTAAGTTATGTACATCTGCCATTTCTAAAATCATGCTATTATTTAAAGCGTTTATGGAATTAATTCCAGCTTTTTCTATTTCATACTTTAAATCAACCAGAAGATTGTTTTCTTTTCTTTCAAGTCTTCCTTCATGATACTGAGAATTTTGATTATTAAACTGATATAAAGTAACTCCGCCAATCATGATTGATTCAACCACAATAAAAACCATCATGTAGTAAAAAATTCTAGAACTTAATGAAATATTATTTTCTCGCATTGGTCTGAAAAATAATTTTGAAATTTTAGTGCAATTAAATTTAGTAATTATTTGCTCACATATAAGTTTTCAACATGTCTAATTGAAAAATTTTAGAATATTAAATTCATATCTTTGAGATAAACAAACTGATTATGAAGAAGATTTTAACATGGATAATAGTTGTATTAGGGTCACTAATATTATTGATTTATGCATTCAATATTGATTACCTGCTTAAAGGGGTGAGAACAATTTATTTAACAGGAAACAATACAGCTTTTATTTCAGATTATGAATATTTTGAAAATAGGGAAATTAAAAACTCAATTCCTCAGCCATGGTTAATTCATAAAAATTATAATTCCATAGAAGAATCTGAAAATCTAAAAAAATTAAATAAGGAAAGAAAAACCAAATCTTTTTTAGTAATTAAAAATGACAGTATAGTTTTTGAAAAATATTATGATGGGCATCAGCAGACAAGTCTTTCAAACTCATTTTCTGTTGCAAAAAGCATCGTAACCAGTCTGATGGGTAAAGCGATAATGGAAGGTAAAATAAAAGGTCTTGATCAACCACTTAGTGATTATTTTGATGAATATAAAGAAGGGTTAGCTAGCGAATTAACCGTTGGAGATTTAGCATCGATGTCTTCAGGAATGAAATGGAAAGAAAAATATTACAGTGTAATCAATATAACCTCTGAAAGTTACTTTACAGATGATTTGAGATCTGTTATTCTTGGACAAGAAATAATAAAAAAACCAGGTCAAAGTTTTAGATATTCTAGTGGAGATACTCAGCTACTAGGAATGGTAATTGAGAAAGCAACAGGCACTACACTAACAAATTATTTAAGCGAAAAATTTTGGAAGCCAATGGGTGCTGAAAACTCTGCGCTATGGCAAATTGATAGTGAAGATTCTGGAATGGAGAAAGCATATTGTTGTATTGCTAGTACCGCAAGAGATTTTGCCAGATTTGGTAAATTATACATTAATAAAGGCAAATGGAATGATGAAGTAATTTTAGATTCTTCTTTTGTTGATCTTTCAATTAATCCAGCTTTTAAAGACAGTCCTTATTATGGGTATGGATGGTGGTTGTATAATTATGAAGGCAAAAAAGTGTTTACTATGAATGGTCATCGTGGTCAATTTGTAATCTCTTTCCCTGAAGAAAATATAATAATAGTAAGGCAGGGTGATTTTAATAGTAAAGGTAATACCGATGACGGATCTGGAGATTTGTTTCAATACATTTCCGAAGGATATAAAATTGCAAATTCAATCAAATAATTTTTGAAGCCAAATAAAAAAATACTACTTGATGTTAATAATCTCTGTGTTAACATCTCAGAAAAATTAAAAAACAAAAGATTACTTAACAGGGTTTCATTTAATATTAAAAAGAATGAAATTGTTGGACTTATCGGCGAATCAGGCAGTGGAAAATCCTTGACTTCCTTAAGTATTTTAAGACTTCTTGAAAAAGACAAATTCAATATTTCTGGAAAAATTTCCTTTGACAGTAAAAATATTTTAAAACTTGACGAAAAGGATATGTTGCAAATTAGAGGTTCTGAAATTTCAATGATTTTTCAAGAGCCAATGAGTGCATTAAATCCTACAATGAAAATTGGTAAACAGATTTTTGAAGTTTTCAATTCACAAAAGAACATTTCAGTTGAAGATGCTGCATCTAGAGTTAAAAGTCTAATCAAAAAAGTAAGATTAGATGGTGTTGAAGATTTATTTGAAAAATATCCTCATCAAATTTCCGGTGGGCAAAAACAGAGAGTTATGATCGTGATGGCTCTTTCTTGTAATCCAAAACTTCTTATCGCAGATGAGCCTACAACAGCGCTAGACGTAACAGTTCAAAAAGAAATAATAGAGATATTAAAAGGGTTACAAAAAAGCGAAAAACTGTCTATACTATTTATCTCACATGATTTAAAGCTTGTATCAACTATTTCTGACAGGATTATAATAATGAGAAAAGGTAAGATTGTAGAGCATGGATCAAATAAACAAATATTTAACTCTCCAAAAGATGATTACACCAAGGCATTGTTGTCGGTTATTATTGACGACTCAAAAAGATTAAAAGTTTTACCAACTATTGAGACCTTTGGCGAAAAGAATAAGAAAATTTCAGAAGCAAAAAATGAAAGAAAAAAGAGATTAGATAATATCTATTCTAAAAAACCGATTTTAGAAATTAAAAATCTATCAAAATTCTACAATACATCTAAAAACTTGTTTGTAAAAAACAATGGATTTAAAGCATTAGAAAAAATAAATTTAAAATTATACAAAGGAGAAACTCTGGGTTTAATTGGGGAGTCAGGTTCAGGAAAAACTAGCTTATCAAATGCTATTTTAAAAATTCACAAATTTGAAGAAGGTCAAATACTTTTCAATGGGAAAGATATTTCAAAAATTAACGGAAAAGAATTGTTAGGGTTCAGAAAAAATGTTCAAATAGTGTTTCAAGATCCTTATGCCTCCCTTAATCCACTGAAAAATATTTATCAAGTTATTTCAGAGCCTTTAATATTTCACAAAATATGTAAGAAAGATGAGGTCTATGATAAATGTAAAGAATTAGTAACTGATGTCGGGCTTAGTCAAAATTATTTAGAGCGTTACCCCCACGAAC
>VMCO01000149.1 GCA_008081325.1 Flavobacteriaceae bacterium | reverse complement strand
CATGAAAACTAAACCTTTTTCGGTATTCTTCAATTGAATATCATTTGCTCCCTTGTTGGATGTTAAACCTAATAAAATTGAAATCTTATTTTCAAACTCAAGGAATGGTGTTACAGAATCAGACCCCATATAAGGATTTATAGTTACACTATCAAACTTCATATTTCTAAAAAAAGTCTCTGCATACATTTTACTTGTATTTCCTATATCTCCCCTTTTAGCGTCAGCAATGGTAAAGATTTCTGGATAATTAGAGTTTAAATAATCAATGGTTTTTTTCATGGAGGTCCATCCCTTAGTACCTAAAGACTCGTAAAAAGCAGTATTTATCTTATACGCAATACAATATTTGTTTGTGTGATCAATAATAGATTTATTGAATGAGAAAACGGGATCGTCTTCGTCTAATAAGAATTTAGGTATTTTATTAATATCCGTATCAAGTCCAACGCACAAGAAAGAATCTTTATTTTTTATCTGAACTATTAAATCATCTAATTTCATCTAATTATTTGCTTTTAATATTTCTGAGTTTTCTGCTAGCATTAATTCATCAATTATCTTTTGAATATCCCCATTTATAATTTTGGGCAAATCATATAAAGTTAATCCTATTCTATGCTCGGTAACTCTTCCTTGAGGATAGTTGTATGTTCTTATTTTTGCGCTCCTGTCCCCGGACGAAACCATACTCTTTCTTTTCAATGAATCAGCCTGTCTTCTTTTTTCAACTTCTAATTCATAAAGTCTTGTTCTAAGAACCTTTAGTGCTTTATCTAGATTTTTGTGTTGGGATTTTTGATCTTGACAACTTACAATAATTCCGGTTGGTTCATGATGTAGTTTAATAGCAGAATAAGTTGTATTAACTGATTGTCCACCGGGACCGGTTGATGTTGTTCTTTCTATTCTAACATCCTGCATATCAAGTTCGACATCAAACTCCTCAGCTTCTGGTAGAACTATAACAGTAGCAGCGCTTGTATGAACTCTACCCTGAGTTTCGGTTTGAGGAACTCTTTGAACTCTGTGAACACCCGCTTCAAATTTTAAATTTCCGTAAACATCTTCACCGTTAACTTCAAAAATAATTTCTTTATAACCACCTGAAGTACCTTCATTTAAATCTACCAAGTTGACAGACCAATTTTTTGATTCAGAAAATTTAGTATACATTCTATATAAATCTCCAGCAAAAATACTCGCTTCATCACCCCCGGTTCCAGCACGAATTTCAACAACAACATTTTTGGAATCGTCAGGATCCTTAGGAATTAAAAGCACCTTCATTTCCTCTTCAACTTTAGGCAACTCAAGTTCTACTTCTTCTAATTGCATCTTGGCCATTTCGATCATTTCATCATCTTTTTCATTTGAAATAATTTCTTGTGCTTCTGATTTGTTTGCAATTAATGTTTTATAAACCTGTCCCTTGTCAATTATTTTTTTTATGTCTTTATATTCCTTTGAAATCTGAATATATCTTTTTTGATCGGAAATAATATCTGGCTGAATAATTAATTCTCCTAGTTCTGCAAATCTATTTTCAACTAATTTTAACTTATCTATCACAGTTTTATTTTTTCAGCTATTTCTAAATTAATAATTAAACTCACCAAATTCTGATTTGATTGTAAGTTTTTTTGTGTCTGAATGGATTACTTTACCAATTATTTTTGCATCAATATTAAAGGAGTTTGAAATTCTAATTATTTTGTCGGCAAATTCAGGTTCAACAAAAAGCTCCATGCGATGACCACAATTAAACACTTTGTACATTTCTTGCCAACTTGTATTTGACTCTTGCTGAATTAACTTAAACAAATATGGAATATCAAATAAGTTGTCTTTGATAACATGTAAATTGTCATCGATAAAATGAAGAACTTTTGTTTGGGCTCCACCACTACAATGTATTATTCCATTGATATTTTTATTTCCAATTTCTTTAATTATTTTTTTAATTACTGGAGCATATGTTCTTGTTGGAGAAAGAACCAATTTTCCCACATCAGAATTATTATGAGCTAATTCTTCAGTCAGCTTTTTTGTTCCTGAATATACCAATTCTTCAGAAATGCTAGGATCATAACTTTCTGGATATTTTTCAGCTAACATTTTGTGAAATACATCATGTCGCGCAGAGGTAAGACCGTTACTTCCCATACCACTATTATATTCAGACTCATATGTAGATTTACCAAATGAAGCTAAACCAACAATAACGTTGCCATCACAAATTTTAGAATTATCGATGACCTCTTCTTTTTTTAGTCTAGCAACTACAGTACTATCAACAATAATCGTTCTAACTAAATCACCCACATCAGCAGTTTCACCACCTGTCATATGAATATTAATATCATTTTTTTTAAGGTCGTCAACTAATTCTTTTGTTCCATTAATGATGGCTGAAATAACATCCCCTGGAATTTTATTTTTATTTCTTCCAATGGTAGATGAAAGCATAATATTTTCAGTAGCTCCGACGCAAATTAAATCATCAATATTCATAATTAAAGCATCTTGAGCGATTCCCTTCCAAACGGAAAGATCTCCAGTTTCTTTCCAATACATGTATGCAAGAGAACTTTTGGTTCCTGCTCCATCAGCATGCATAACAATACAGTATTCTTTATTTCCTGTTAAAAAATCTGGAACGATTTTACAAAAAGCTTTTGGAAAAAGACCTTTGTCTAAATCTTTAATAGCATTGTGTACATCTTCTTTGGAAGCCGAGACTCCACGCTGCATATATTTATCCGATGTATTTGATTTTGACATTGATTAATTTGAACACAAAAGTATTAAAGAAAACACAATAAATTTAATTAGAAATACATAAGATTTATAAAATTTAAAAAAAGAAAATTAGGTTATTAACAATATGGATATTAAAACACTAATAATTGCATTATTCATATGAATAAACCGCTTGAATTGAAATGTTTATAAATATATTTTAAAATCAAAAAAATATTCTCAATGAATTTTAAATTTATCGATATATTACGCAATCTTTTAATTACAATAATTAACTATAGAATTTTTAAAAAAATGAGTACAGCAAAACTAGAATATATTTGGTTAGACGGATATGTTCCTACGCAAAACATGCGTAGTAAAACAAAAATTTTAAGGGATTTTGACGGAAAATTAGAAAGTTGTCCGGTATGGGCATTTGATGGGAGTTCTACTCAACAAGCAGAAGGAGGCTCATCAGATTGCTTACTAAAACCGGTAGCAATATTTCCAGACCCAACAAGAGAAAATGGATTTCTTGTTATGACTGAGGTCCTAAACCCAGATGGTTCACCACACGCTTCAAATGGAAGAGCTACCATTGATGATGACGATAATGATTTTTGGTTTGGATTTGAACAAGAGTATTTTATTATGGATACAGAAACTGATTTACCGTTAGGATTTCCTCCGGGGGGATATCCAGGTCCTCAAGGGCTTTATTACTGTTCGGTAGGCGGTAAGAATACACACGGAAGACAACTAGTTGAAGACCATGCTGATATCTGCCTTGCTGCCGGTATTAATGTTGAGGGAATCAATCAAGAAGTTGCATGTGGACAGTGGGAATTTCAGGTATTTGGAAAAGGAGCTAAAAAAGCAGGTGATCAACTTTGGGTAGCAAGATATATTCTTGACAGATTAACTGAAGATTATGGTTATTATATAGAATATCATCCAAAGCCTATTA
>VMCO01000114.1 GCA_008081325.1 Flavobacteriaceae bacterium | reverse complement strand
CACTTTGACTATCTATTCTAAATATGAAATGCAATTGAGTGAATTTATAAGTCTGATTTTTATTTATTGTATTCCTTTTTTGATTTATATTAATGTAGCTGTTCAACCGCGAAGAGGCTTTAGTTATTTGTTTATTTTGATAATAATTTCAAGTATTTTATGGAAATTTTCTTTGCTCTATTTACTTGGATGTATTCTTTTAGTTTTTTACTCTTTAGTCAAACTTCAAAATATCAAAACAATATTAGGGATAAGCAGTTTTATAGTTTTTAATGCAACTTTTTTCAAAACATTTTCTGACATAACACAAATATATTCGGTCTACTTAGTACCACTAGTAGTTATGGTTGCTTCAGTTTTTTCATTAATGATGATAGGGCATTGGTATTTAGTAGACCCAACAATTAATAGAGAAGGAATGAAAAAGATTGCTATCTTTACAACAGGGTTGGCAATATTGATATCTGTTACTTTACTTACAAATCAAAGAAGTTATGGTAATTTTAACATCTCAATATTTGGAGAAAATAATATTCACTATGTTATTTTAGGTTTACTTCTTTCCACAGCGGTGCTGTCTTTTGCTTCATATAAATCTTTACAAGAAAAATCCTACACAGGAGTTATGGCAAGTACAGGTTTGAGTTACTTGTCACTATTAGTAGCACTTGGTGCTAGTGGGACATTATTACTTTCAAATTAACGCTATTCTCAAGAATATGAAAATATACACCAAGCAAGGTGATAAAGGATTCACAAAATTACTTTATGGTGGTGAAGTTCCTAAAGACAGTATTGCCCCGGAAGCATATGGATCCGTAGATGAATTGGTTGCTTCTTTAGGATTAATACGAGCAGAAAAGAAATTACCACTTGCAACAAAAGAGTTAGTTTTAAAGATTCAACGTAATCTTTTTATTGTTGGTGCTGAATTAGCGACTAGTAAAGAAAATAGAAGCAAACTGAAACCTGGTGAGACTTTGGTAACTTTAAATATGATTAATGAATTAGAACAAGATATAGATTACTTAACTGAAAAAAATGGAATTCCTACCTATTTTGTAGTTCCAGGTGAGAATGAAATTTCCTCTAAATTTGATTGGAGCAGAGTTGTTTCAAGAAGAGCAGAAAGAAAATGTGTAACTTGGCAACAATATTTTGAAATTCAGGAGTCACTTGTAGGTATTTATTTAAATAGATTATCTGACTTACTCTGGATGCTGGCGAGAGATTTTGAAAAAGAGTGGACAGCAAGCAAATGATGTTAGATATTTTTTTAATTGAAAAAATAGATGAAAACTTCTATCAAAAATTTAATGATAAAAAATTTATTGATGAATTAATGGAAATAAATAATTTTGAACCTAAAAAAAATAAAACTTTATTTGTTCCAAAAACTTATAACAAAGAAGGGAATGATAGTTTAATTGTTGGAATAGAGGGTTGCTCTAATGTACTTGATTATTTAACTCTTGGTTCGAAAATACGAAAAAAAATTCACAAAAACTATGATGTAAAGTTTATTTCTGAGGTAGATAAATTAGATTTATACTCAATTGAACTAGGTTTTGAAATAGCAAGTTATGAATTTGATAAGTTTATTACTGATAAATCCGAAAAATTTACAATAAATGTAATTGATTCACAATCAACGAAAGATATTAAGGACAAGTTAAACTCGATATTTTGGGTCAGAGATATGGTTAATTTCCCTGCATTAATTAAAACTCCAGAGTTTTTTATTGAGCAAGTAGAAGAATTAATCAAAGATTTAGAAATATCTTTAGAAGTAAAAGATAAAAACTGGTTAGAACAAAATAATTTTGGAGGTGTTTTAGGTGTTGCAAGTGGTTCTGCTAAAGAACCAAAGTTTTTAATAGGTGAATATAACAAATCAGCAAAAAAACAAATTGCTTTAATTGGAAAAGGAGTTTTATTTGATTCTGGTGGATTGTCACTTAAGTCTCCTTCTGGTATGGAAACTATGAAAACAGACATGGCTGGTGCAGCTACAGCTTGGGGAGTTATTGCACTACTAGCTAAACATAATGTAGACGTAGGTTTAAAAGTCTATACTCCGTTAGTTGAAAATATGCCTAGTGGAACATCGATAAGGCCAGGAGATGTATTAACTATGAGAAACTCAAAAACAATTGAAGTCTTGAATACTGATGCCGAAGGAAGGTTGATTATGGCTGATGCTTTAGCATACGCAAGTGAGCAGTCACCTGATATTATTTGTGATGTTGCAACCTTAACAGGATCTTCTTATGTAGCGTTAGGAGTTGAAATTGGGGCATTATTTTCAAACAATGATGAGTTGTCAAAAGCTTTTCTTAAATCAAATGTGAATAATTATGAAAAGTATCATCCGTTACCTTTGGAACATGAATCTAAAAAATTAATAAAATCAGATATTGCTGACATGAAAAATACTGGAGGAAGTTTTGGAGGTGCTATTACAGCAGCACTTTTACTAGAAGAGTTTGTAAATAAAATTGACTGGATTCATCTTGATATTGCTGGTCCAGCTCGATCAAGAGATAATGATCCATTAACTCCTAGAGGCGGCACAGGGTTTGGAGTATTAGGATTATATAACTTTTTTAAATCTATTGTTTAGGGAGAAATGTTGCCTTTAATAATTAAAATTATTGTGTCACCTGTTGAAACAGTTGCACCTTGAGCAACATTTGTACCGATAACTTTACCTTCACAACCTTGAACATCTGTTGACTCATAGTTTCTTAGAATAAACAATATTACATTTGAATCACGCATGAATTCTTTTAGAAGCTCTTCTGCTTCATCTGCCGTGTATGTGCAAGGTGGTAGATTTGGGATAGGTGCTGAAAATGTCTTACCAGATACTTCTACAACCAATTCTGTACCTTCAGGAACTTCTGTTCCTGCTTCGATATTTTGTGTTAAAACCAAACCTGGCACTTCATCTGATTCAGTTAAAATAATTTTTGGTAATAAGTAGCTTGAGAATGCTATTTCTTCTGCATCTAGAACATTTAAACCAATTAGTTGAGGGATTTCAACAGTAGGAATTTCGTAATATTTTTCTAAATCACTAGGGTCAGCTGGCCATTCTACAACTGGCAAGTTTTCAACAACTTTTACCATAAATTCCTTCCACATAGGTGCAGGAACTCTTCCACCAGAAACATTTGAAATTATTTCTCCATTGATTTCTACATTAGTTAAAGGCAATTGTTCTTCAGCAAAACCTACCCAAACAGAAGATGTGTACTGCGGTATAAAACCAATAAACCAAGCTTCCCTAAAACCTTGATGGGTACCTGTTTTTCCAGCTATAGGTCTATCATCTAGAACAGCTCTAGTTCCTGTTCCTCGCTGAGCAGCTATTTCTAAAGTTTTTCGTACCGCTGCTGCAGCAGCAGGATCTTGGATCGCAATTCTTGGTGAAACTACATGTTGGTAAATAATGTCACCATTTGAATCTTCTATTCTTTCAATTAAATATGTCGGAGCAAGTATTCCATTAGTAGCAAAAGTAGAATACGCCGAAGCTATTTCGATTGGTGTAACTGCACCTGCACCTAATGTTAACGATATAACTGGTTCTAAATATGAATTTATCCCAATTCTCTTAGCTGTATTAGCCAACTTTTCACCACCTACTTCTGATGCAAGTTGTGCAAAAACGGTATTTATAGATCGTCGTGTAGCTTCTTCTAAAGAAATCAT
>VMCO01000189.1 GCA_008081325.1 Flavobacteriaceae bacterium | reverse complement strand
AACATATAGTTAAAAATTTTGGTTATACCCTAGACTTAACTAGTTCAAAAGGAATATCAAAGTCTTTAAACAAATTATTAAACAGTGTTAGTGGTAAAGAGGAACAAAACTTAATTGAATCACTTGCGTTAAGAAGTATGAGTAAAGCAGAGTATTCAACTAATAATATAGGTCACTACGGATTAGCCTTTGTAAATTACACACATTTTACTTCACCAATAAGAAGATATCCAGATGTGTTAGTTCACAGATTATTGCAAGATATTTTAGATAAAAAATATGGTAAACTGGATAAAAATTTACAAAAAAAAGCAGTTCATTGCTCCGAACAAGAAAACATTGCGGTAAAAGCAGAAAGAGAATCTATAAAATTTATGCAGATAAAATACATGCAAAACAAAATAGGGGAAACATTTAACGGAATAATTTCAGGAGTATCAGATTGGGGAATTTATGTAGAATTAGAAGAAAATAAATGTGAAGGAATGATATATGTTAAAGACATTAATGATGATAAATATTATTATAATACAGAGGAAGCTTCTTTAATTGGAAAGAAAAATAAAAAAAAATATCAGCTTGGAGACAACATTAAAGTTGTAGTAAAAAAAGCAGATTTAGTTAAAAAACACCTAGATTTTACAATTATTTAATAATTTTAAGGAATGAAACATACATTTATAGTTTTTCTAATAGGAACATTTACATTTTTAGGACAATCTAAAATAGATAGAGATTTAGGAGAGTTTTCAAAAGTAGCAGTTTATGATGGAATAAACTTAGAACTTGTCAAGGCTGAAGAAAACAAAGTAGAGATTACAGGTAAAAACACAAGCTTTGTGGTTGTAAAAAATAAAAATGGAGACCTTAAAATAAGGTTAAATCTTGAGAAAAGATTTTCAGGTGACCGAACGAAAGTTACACTTTACTATAATACTTTATATAATATAATATCTCACGAAGGTTCAAATGTTTTTTCTAAAGACACAATCAAACAGGCAGATCTTAACATTAAAGCAAACACTGGTTCAACAGTGAATATTATTGTTGATCTGAACACCTTAAACACAACCTCTGCCACAGGGTCTACAATAAATTTAACCGGAAAAGCTGAATATCATGACTGCTCTACTTCTACGGGAGCGGAAATTAATGCTAAAAAACTAATAACTATAGAAACGTATGCGACTTCTAACACAGGAGGGTTAATTGAGGTGTCTGCTACAAAAGAACTTGAAGCAAACAGTAAGCTAGGAGGCGTAATAAACATACATGAAAAAACGGATAAAATAGTAGAGAGTATTTCTTTAGGAGGGGTAGTAAACTATATTTATAACGAGTAGTGGATTTTAACCTTTTAACCCCAATCACTGTAGGATTTTTTACCGCATTTATAATGGGCCCTGTTTTTTGGGTCTTACTAGAAACCAGCATAACAAAAGGATTTAAAGCAGCTGTAGCTTTTGATCTTGGGGTAATGTTTGCAGATGTGTGTTTTATAGGTGTTTGTTATTTAGGAAGCTTTCAACTCTTAGAAGACGATCAAAACAAACAAGGTCTCTTTGTATTAGGAGGAACAATTCTGCTTTTGTATGGACTTTTTTCGTGGATTAACAGAAATAAGAAAAGCAAAGAACAACCAGAAATACAAGAGTCTAAGAAAAATTATTTTGGCCTTGCTGTAAAAGGGTTTGCCATTAATATTTTAAATGTAGGAGTTTTTATATTTTGGGGAGGCGTTACAATTGTGTCATCTCCCTCAAGCGGAAAATCATTTACCAGTTTTGTTCTTTTCTTTTCGATAGTTCTTTTGTCATATTTCATTACAGACCTGTTAAAAATTTCTGTAGCAAACAGGTTTAAATCATTTTTGACAGGAAAAGGAATAATTATAGTGAACTCGATAGTTTCATTAATTCTTATAGTTTCTGGGATTATTTTAATTATTAAGGGTGTATAAGTAAAGTTTAAAAAAATGCTAATTTGTAAAAAAGATTAATAAATATGAAAAAATTGATAATATTTTCGCTGTTATTTGTTTATTCAAACTTTTTTTTAGGACAAGAAAAAAAAGAACAGATATATAACATTCAAGCAAATATAAATGTTAACAACAACGGTATTTCATGGATTCCTATTTATACACTTGGAAAGCCATCAATAATTTCAGACATTAAATTTTCTGTAAATAATTTTTCTGTAAACCCAAGGTTTAGATTTGATATTGAAGATTTGCAGCCATGGAATATAGATATAAATTTTAATTATAAATTTAAACAAGGAAGAAAAATTAATTTTGAATTGGGAGCATTACTGCCAGCTACTACCTTTCAAAAATTCTTTTTTGAAGAAAGCCCAGGTCAAGTTAATGATAGGCTTACTCCTTGGGTTTATGTCTTTGTTAATCCAAAACTTACACTTAAAATAAACAATAATGTTAAGTTTAGAGTTTCTTATTTTGAGGGCTTTCCAACTAAAATTGTAAGTGAATTTCAACCTAAAAAAGGAAGAACGGCTTTTTTACAACCAATATTAAATAAAATAAAATTTGGTAAAAAAGGTGAATTATATTGGATGCCACAACTTTATTTCACCCAAGTAGATCAAGACAAGGGGTATTATTATTCTCAAAACCTACAATTCGGATTTCAAAACTCCCCCTTTAGAATAACAACCTCCTTTAACAAAGCTATTAACACAAATTTAAGAGGAGAAGATTTTGATTGGAACCTTGGGATATCCTACAGGTTTAACAAGAACCTTTTTTCAAAGTAAACGCTATAAGCTGTTGAAAAACTCAAAAACAGCTTGACCCATATCAATTCCGGCTTTTGTTGAAAAGTTTTTTTCATCTGTCTTAAGAGACGGAACTTCGTGACCATAATTTTGAACCTCGTATCTCCAAATCAAAACACCTTCATCACACCTAGAATATTTTGTTAATGTATTGATGTCGTTTATGCTAACCACTTCTTTATCTTGACATTTCGCCAAATTAGCATAATATTCAAAAATTTCCTCTCTTGTATAGGGAAGAACAGTTAAATCGGCATGTTCAGGCAACCAAATATTATACATTACTTGCTGTCCCTTGTCAGTTCCTTCTTGCATCCCAAAAGGATCTTTCATGCCGTCAAACATTAATAATGGAAAGGCGGTTTTTGAAGGAAATTTCATTCCCATTTTTTTCCCACCATTAACAGCGCCAAACGGAGCAGCGCCATTAAACACATCTCCTGCCTGCTGGTTAACAATCCAAGAAGCAACACCACCCATAGAATAACCAGTAGCGTAAATCTTTGAAGAATCTAAATCATACTTTTTAATAAAATACTTTGCTAACTCCCTTGCAAAACCAGCATCATTGGTAGAACAAATGGGGCCGTTAGGATCGCTACACCACCAATTGCCATTATCCTTTGGGTCTGAATTATAGAGCAAATGATCAACGTCGTTTGGCAACCCTTCAGGATAAACAACCATATACCCAAACTCGTCTGCTAAATCGTGGAATTGATGAATTTCCTGCATAAAATTCATCGTCCCTTTTGAAGTGCCACCCCAACCGTGAAAAACAAAAATAGCCGGAGAGTTTTTCTTAAAATTTTTAGGCATATAATAATTATACACGCGGTCTTTACCATCGTGTTGAAAGATTAAATCACTATCTATAGCTTGTTCACAAGAATAAAAAAACAAAAGACAAAGAATTACAATAAGCCTCAT
>VMCO01000040.1 GCA_008081325.1 Flavobacteriaceae bacterium | reverse complement strand
ATTCCTTTTGAACTAGTTAAGTCTAGGGTATAACCAAAATTTTTAACTATATGTTTTAAGGATTTTAGTTTTTCGTTATCTGGTAGATCGTGAACCCTATAAATGTATTTTTGTTTTTTTATTTCTGAAAATAGTTCGGCAACTTTTTTATTAGCTATCAGCATAAATTCTTCTATGAGCTTATTAGCATCTTTTGATTCTTTTAATAAAACTCCTGTTGGATTTTTATTTTCATCCAACTTAAAATAAACCTCTTTTTTATTAAAATTAATAGACCCTTTTGATTCTCTTTTAATTCTACTTTGTTTTGCGATATCGTTCATTACTAAAATAGCCTCGACAACCTCGTCTTCTACCAAATATTCCTTTCCTTTTAAAGAATTTTCTTTGCTTATTTTATTTTTTTTTGTTTCTATAATTTCTTGAGCTTCATGATATGAAAACCTATAATTACTATTAATGATTGTTCTTCCAAACCAATATTCTTTTATATTACCTTTTTTATCTATTGTAATTGAAACAGAAAAAGTTAATTTTTCTTCATTTGGTCTTAAAGAACATACTTTATTAGATAATTTTTCGGGTAACATTGGTATTACTCTATCAACCAAGTATATTGACGTAGCTCTATTATACGCCTCTTTATCAAGAAGTGTTCCTGGTGTTACGTAGTGAGATACATCAGCTATATGTATACCTATTTCATATGTTTCCTTATCTATTTTTTTAAAAGAAAGTGCGTCATCAAAGTCTTTTGCATCTACAGGATCTATTGTAAAAGTTAATGTATTTCTAAAATCTCTTCTTTTAGTTATTTCTTCCTCTGAAATTATTTCACTTATGTTTTTAGTGTATTCTAAAACTTCATTCGGAAAAGTAATATTTACATTATTCTGTGTTAATATTGAATCAATCTCTGTTTCATGGTCTCCAGGTTTTCCTAACACTTTTTCTATTTTTCCTATAGGAGAAAGATCTTGTTTTTTCCAATCTAAAATTTTTACAAGTACTTTATCTCCATCTTGTGCATCTCCAATATTAGTACTAGGTATAAAAATATCTGTTTGTATTTTTCTGTCATCAATTATTGTAAAAGCAAAATTTTTATTTATTTGAATAATGCCTACATACTCTTTTTTTTCTCTATTTATTAAACCTATTATGTTAGCCAAATAAAAGCCTTTTCTTTTTCTAGATAAAATTTCAAATTCTACTAGATCGTTATGTAAATGATTAATAACCGGAGATTTTAATTTTATTACGTGATTAATCTTATCACATATAATAATTGGATCTTTTTTATTTGAGAAATCTATATAGCCTTGGTAATACTTGCTATTTCTTATTTTCTTTTCTTTTCTTTTTCTCATCAACACAAAAGTAATGCTATTAAAACTATTTAATATTGAATAGTTTTATACTTATAAACATATAATAATAGTATAAATAAATTTTTAAAATTAATTTTAGATATATGATACTTTGTTAGTATGTATAATAACTTTATTTATATAATTTGTTTTTCAAATTATTAATAACATATTAATACTAAATAAACATAATATTTATACTTAAATAATTATTTATCAATAACTTAAATAATATATTAACAATAATAAAAAATCAAAATTAGATATAAACTTTTAAAAAAAAATTACTAATTATTTTTGAAAAGAGCTTAATCTATTTTAATAAGTATTAAATTAAAAGTGAAAACTTATTTAAAAAAAATAAAAATCTTAATAAGACATGTTTTATTAAACGTTATAAACAATTAACCAACAACTTATGAATATATCAATAGGTAATGACCATGCGGGAGTAGATTATAAAAATTTTATAATCGAAGAGTTACAGGAAAAATATAATATAGTTAATCACGGTACTGATAATGAAAGTAGTGTGGATTACCCAGATTTTGCTCATCCTGTATCATCGGATGTAAACAATAAAAAAAGTGACTTAGGAATATTAATTTGTGGAAGTGGTAATGGTGTTGCTATGACAGCAAATAAACATAAAAAAGTAAGAGCAGCATTATGTTGGAATCAAGAAATAGCAATGTTAGCTAAACAACATAATAATGCTAATGTGGTTTGTATACCAGCAAGGTTTATTTCAAAAGAAGAAACTTTAAAAATTGTAAAATCTTTTATAGAAACCAACTTTGAAGGAGGAAGACATGAAAGAAGAGTTAATAAAATTTAAATGTTAGTAATCAAAACATTTTATAAACTAGAAAGAGAAGAGCTTTATCAAATCCTAAGATTAAGATCTGAAGTTTTCGTTGTTGAGCAAGATTGTATATATCAGGATTTAGACAATAAAGATCAAAAAGCGATTCATATTTTTCTTAAAGAAAATGAAAATATTATAGCTTATACAAGAGTATTTAAAAAAGGAGATTATTATAGCAATCCAAGCATAGGAAGAGTGGTAGTTTCAAAAAATGAAAGAGGAAAAGAACTAGGAAAAAAAATAATGAAATCTTCTATTGATTATATTAAAAAAAATGAATTAGGTGAAAAAATAGAATTATCAGCTCAAAAATATTTAGATAAATTTTATAAAGACCTTGATTTTTATACTATTGGAAAAGAATACATGGAAGATGGTATTCCACATCAAAGAATGTTGTTAGATTTAATTTGATAAAATCAATATTTCTACACGTCTGTCTTTATCTTCACTTCCTCCCAAAGGAAACTTATGAGCCAAGCCTTCATATGACATTCGGTCTTTAGAAATACCTTTTTCTACAAGAAAATCATAAACAAATTTTGCCCTAGCAATAGACAAATTTCTTTTGTTTGTTTTACGATCAACAGCATCTAATTCTCCTTCAGTACAACAAACATGTCCTTGTATAACAAAAGAAAAAGTTTCTTTTTTTAAAGTTTCAGCTACATTGTTTAAAGTTCTTTTTGATCCCATGGTTAAATAACTATATCCTGTAATAAATAAAACATTTTCTAATAAAATTTTATTTTCTTTTTTCTCTACAACCTCTATCTCTTTTTCAATTTCAGGATAACTAATAACAATATCAACACGCCTGTTTAAAGCTCTTATCACTGAAGGATCAGTTTCATCTACAATATTTAAAAGCAATTCACCACGACCATCAACGGTAACAATTTTTTCGGGAAAAAAAGAAGCTTGACCAAATATTGTTTTTATTGCATCAGCTCTATTTTGGGATAATTCCAGGTTATAATTGTTACTGCCTCTGTCATCACAAAAACCATAAATTTCAATCTTTTGAACTTGGTCTTTAGTTAAAGAAGAAAGAAATTTCTGTAATCTTGTTTTTTCCGTCTTAGTCAAATTATAAACGTCAGTATCAAAGTATACAGAATGTTCAACATTAAACTGTGCGTGTATGCTACAGGAAAAAATAAAAGCAAAAAAAACAAATATTTTTTTCAAGATTGAGTTTGATTTTTGAATGACAAAAGTAATGATTTCATGGATTCTTCTACTTTATTAAAAGACTCTTGTTTTGAAGAAAAATAAACAAAAACAAGGTTATAGGTTAAATCCGATTTTATATAATTTTTAGCGTTCATTCTAAAAGACTCTTTCATTAACCTCTTTAACTTATTTCTGGTTGTAGCAAGATTGTGAGTTTTTTTTCCAACGGTAAAAGCAAAACGCGGGCGATCTTTTTTCTCAGACTTAATGTAATACAGAGAAATTAATTTTGAAGAAATTTTTTCTCCATTTTTAA
>VMCO01000088.1 GCA_008081325.1 Flavobacteriaceae bacterium | reverse complement strand
GAAGGACAAGATTAAATCATCATGTCTAATTATTAATTTTACATTTTTGTTTTCATATGATTTTTCAAGTAATTGTTCTACTACATCTCCTGATGATAATGTGATGTGTGCAATATTATTTTTTGAATTTGTTATTTGACCATTTAGTAAATTGTTTTGACCTACAAACCGTCCGACGAAATGTGAGTTAGGGTTTGAAAAAATTTCAAGCGGAGTTCCTAATTGGACAACATTACCAAAATTCATTACAGCAATAGAGTCAGATATTGCTAATGCCTCTGTTTGATCATGAGTTACATATACTACAGTTACACCAAATTTTTTCGCTACATCTCTTATTTCAGTTCTTAATTCGACTCTTAATTTGAAGTCTAGATTAGAAAGAGGTTCATCACATAATAAAATTGTAGGTTCAATTGCAAGTGCTCTTGCTAAAGCAACTCTTTGTTGTTGACCTCCTGATAATTGTCCTGGATATTTAGTTTCATGACCCTCGAGTTGAACTTGTTTAACTAAGTTCATTACTTTTTCTTCGATTTCTTTGGAGGGTAGTTTTCTAATTTTTAACCCATACCCAATATTTTCCTTTACGGTCATATGAGGCCATAATGCGTAATTTTGAAATATCATACCCATATCTCTTTTTTGAGGAGGAAGTAATGTAATATCTTCATTTTCTAAAATAACTTTTCCGTCCGATGGAATGATGAAGCCTGCAATAGATCTCAAAATAGATGTTTTCCCACACCCTGATGGACCTAATAGAGTAACTATTTCACCATCACCAATGGATAAATCTACTCCTTTGACTGCATGGAAATCTTCATAGTGTATGTTTAAATTTTCTAAATTTAAGTTAGCCATAAAATCAACTCTCTCATATACCTGTAATCGCTTCTGCACGATTCTTTAACAAAACATTGGTAATGAATAAGCTAAGTGCTTGTAAAAACATTAAGAACATACCCATTGCTGCAAGTGCTCCAATTTTTCCATTTGCATCTGCCATGGCCCAAGTTACTGTACCATGAGTTTGAGTATTGACTAATATTAAAGTCGTTGAAACTTCACTCATATTGTATACTAATGCAATCAATGCACCTGCTACTATATTCAAGACAATTAATGGAATTATAACATTATAAATTGTTCTGCCTTTAGATGCGCCTAAATTATGTGCTGCTTCTTCTAGAACTGCATCAGTTTGTTGCAGACCTGCATATACTGCTCGAACGGTAAATGGGAATTTTCGAATAGTATAACTGATAATCAAGATTATGGGGGCATAAATTAGAGGATTGAATGTCAATTGAATATTTCCAAATGGTATTGCATCAGTCCCACCGAATAATAAAATAAATCCAATACCCAATACAACACCTGGTATTGCAAGAGGGATAGTAATCATTGTATCAAAAGCGGATCTTCCTGTAAATTGCTTTCTATTTGCTACATAACCAGCCATTGTAGCTAAAATCACAATAACACCAGTGGAGATTAATGAAAAGATCATAGTATTTTTGATGTAACTTCCAAATCCATTTTCCAAATCGAAAAGCTCTTGATAGTTACTTGTAGACCATTTTAAAGGTAATATTCCTGGTTCAGTTAATGAAGCGATGAAAATGCCGATATGAGGAATTAATGATAAGGTGAGTAGAATAATAAAATATGAATAAATTGCGATTAAATAAAGTATATTAGGATTTGCAGTTCTGAATGTACCTGCTCTTCCTTTACTTATCATTGAATATTGCCTTTTTTCAGTATATCTTCTGATCATGAAGAAACCTATAATTGATAAAATTAATAAAAATGCAGATAGGATTGAAAGCTCTGCAGGTAGTCTTCCTGTTTCACTTAAAGATTGACGAACAGTTGAGAGAATATAATATGTTATTGTTTTTCTAGCGGTTAAATCTCCAAATCCTGCAAAAATGGCAGGAGTACCTAAATCTTCCATGGATAATATGAGTACAAGAATACTGCCAGACGCAATACCCGGTAATGCTAGAGGAAGGGTGACATTTTTCACTACTTGAAATCTAGTTGCACCCATATTTTCTGCAGCTTCTTCAAGTGATGGATCTGCATTCATTAGTGAAGAGTATACATTTAGATATATAAGTGTAAAATAATGTGCACTTTGTACAAAAACAATTGCAAACATTCCTTGTAGCACAATCCTTATACCAAATAAAGGTTCTAAGATTTCAGTATTAACCAACCCATTGTACCCTAATAATGCCATATAACCTATTCCAGATACGAATGGAGGTAATACTAATGGAATTAATAGAAATCCACCTAGAAGAGTTTTACCTGGTAACTCAACTCTTGCCATTAAGAAAGCTGTAAAAATTCCTATGACCAAAGACAAAATTGTTGAGGCTACACCCATAAAAATAGTATTAAGGAAAACACCATAATCTGGACCTTTTAAGAGATAAGCAGTAAAGTTTGGATCACTGCTATCAATTCTTATAAAATAAGTATCTGCATTTCTTGATGGATCAAAAAAATATTGCCTTTGAAATATTTCTTGATAAGTTGAGAAAGGGAAATTTCCATTTGAAAAAAAAGCTCCAAACATTACTTGTAATAAGGGTACTATCATAAAAAGTCCAAAAAATGCGGTGATAAAAATGATTATTGACCAAGAAATTGGATCGTCTCTCATTTCACGGCGTATGGAAATTAATTTTTCTCTTAAATTAGATGATTTTGTTTCTAATAAATCAGGAGAATTACTTTCCATACTGATCACCTCTTATTTGATTTTCATAATAGTTTATTGACAATTATCAAAAAATGTCCACCTTTTTTTTGATATTGAGTCTATTTAGTAGCAAAGGCGTAGCTAAACCGACTAATAACCACGAAATGTTAAAGGGCACATCTTCAACACTACTTTCTACAGCGCTAACTGAAGTTTGCTCAGTAACTTGTGAAGTAACTTCGACTTCGGATGTCGTCGTGACGGTATTTCCTTGTGAGTCAGTAGTGGTAATTGTGGTTTCTGTTGTTTCTACAGTTTCAGTGGTATATGTGAAGGGATCATCAACAGCTTCTTTTGCTTCGTTATATTTGTCTATAGAGTAGCTTTCCCATGCTGATTGTTGTTCTTGCCTAAATGTAGAGTCACTAATCATTTGTTGATTAATTTCCTGTGCTTTAGTTAAATTTATAGCAGGAACACCATATATGTCAAGAAGTTGATCCAATCTTTGATCAGGTGCAGGATCAAATGCACCACCTTGATAATTTAATGCGATTTCAGACCAACTATCTCTTAGAGTTGTATGAACATTGGTAATTGTTGCTTCAAAATGATATCGCATGGCTTCTTCTAAAGATAAAGATAAGTCTTCATCGAATGTTATACCTTCATTTTCTAATGTTTTAGTGTAAAGATTTTCTACTAGGGCCACTTGTGATTCTACTATGTATGTATCTTCTCCTACTAATGATCTAGCAGCATCGAATGCATCAGATCGTACGGGTAATCTATTAATACGATTGTCCAACCATAATGCTTGTCCTTCTGCAGATAAAACAAATTTTGTGAAAGCTCTGGCTGCATCTAAATTGGGTGCATTTTTAGATATTGCAATTGGGTCACCATTAACAATTGATGATCCTTCTGGAATAACATATTGACAATCTGGATTTTCATTCATAGCTATGACTCCGTAAAAATCGATAGTCATTGAAACAGCTACATCACCTCTTT
>VMCO01000108.1 GCA_008081325.1 Flavobacteriaceae bacterium | reverse complement strand
TGTGGGCGCTGAGGGATTCGAACCCCCGACCCCTTGGGTGTAAACCAAGTGCTCTGAACCAACTGAGCTACGCGCCCTCAATGGTTGGTGTGCAAATATAAATTAGTTATAAGAACTGACAAAAAAAACAAACTAAATTTTTTCAGTCCAAAAATTGATCAAAAATTTCTGAAACTACGAAAGTACTACCCCCAATAAATATGATATCATTTTTATTACAAATCTCTCTAACATAATTTATCGTTTCTTTAATTGATTTAAAATAATCTCCGTTTCTGTTATTTGATTTAAAAACATCTCTAACTTCTTTAGCATTTCTTGCTCGTCCAACCTTTGATTGAACAAAATAATATTTTGAGTTTGACGGGAATATTGTGGAAATATTTTCAAGATTCTTGTCATTACTAAAACCAATTATAAAATGTAAGTTTGAATTATCAAAGTTTTTTAGTTGTGATATTACCTCTTTCAAAGCAGCCTCGTTATGCGCAGTATCGCAAACTATCATCGGTTCTTTTTGTAAAATCTGCCATCTACCCTGAAAACCTGTGTTTTTGACAACACAACATATCCCATCCTTCAAATGAGTGTTTTCAATTTTAAATCCAATATTATTAATTAACTCAACGGATTTCAAAACTGTTTTAATGTTTTTTTTCTGATAGTTTCCCTTTAAATCACAATCGTATATGTTCGTTTTAAAATTATCAGCAAAAGATATTTCTGAATTTTTTTCTTGAGCAGTTTTTATAAATATATCTTTTATTTCCTCCTGTGTTTCTCCGATAACAACAGGAATATTTTCTTTAATTATTCCAGCTTTTTCCTTGGCAATTTGAGAAATGTTAGAACCTAAAAATTTTGTATGATCAATACTAATATTTGTGATTACAGAAAGAATTGGGTTAATAATATTTGTTGAATCAAGCCTTCCACCCATTCCAACTTCAATTATAGCAATATCAACTTTGTTATTACTAAAATAGTTAAAAGCTAATCCTACTGTCATTTCAAAAAAAGAGACATTGCTTTGTTCAAAAAAGTCGATATTATTAAGCATGAATTCAGAAACTGATTCTTTAGATATCATTTCTCCATTTATTCTAACTCTTTCTCTAAAATCAACCAAATGAGGAGAAGTGTAAAGACCGACCTTATACCCAGCTTCTTGAAGTACTGAGCTTAGCATATGGGAACACGATCCTTTACCATTTGTACCGCCAACATGTACTGATTTAAAATTGTTTTGAGGATTATTTAAATGCTGACAAATAAGAGTAATATTTGAAAGATCCTTTTTATAAGCAGTATCACCAATGTTTTGGTACATTGGAAGCTTATTAAACATCCATTCTAAAAGTGAATTATACTCCAATTATTAGATTAAGTTTCTCATAAGCATGAACACTGCTATTCCAGCAAAATATCCCACTAATGCTATCCAGAGAATTTTTTTAAGATACCAACCAAAAGTAATCTTTTCCATACCCATAGCAACTACCCCAGCTGCAGAACCAATGATTAGCATACTTCCACCAGTACCTGCGCAATAAGCCAAGAAATGCCACAACTGATCGTCTGGTGCAAATTCTGTAAACATACCTAAACTAGCAGCAACAAGCGGAACATTATCAATTACTGCTGATGCAAAACCAAATAAAATCATTAATAAATCTAATGAAATTGTTTCCTTCAATATAGTTGCAAAAACGAATAAAAGACCAAGAGACTCAAGAGCAGCTACAGCTAATAAAATTCCTAAGAAAAATAAAATACTAGGTAATTCTATTTTCGTTAACGCGTTATGAACTGGGCTTTCATGATGTTTTGATTCATTAGCATTTCCATCTGGATTTGGACCTGTAGCTTGGGATAATACAAATTCTCTATTACTATATATTTCGGCAAAAACTGCAACAACTCCAAGTGCTAACATCATACCAACATATGGTGGTAAATGTGTTATAATTTTAAATACAGGAACGCAAACAATTGACCCTAAGCCTAATACTAACATTCTTAGAGAATATTTATTTCCTTCATCTTTTACAGGGTTTAACTTTATATCACCTTTAAATGCAGGAAGAAGTGAAGCAATTCCTGTAGCTGCAACAGCACAGGCTATAGACGGAAGCAATAGGTATTGAATTAACATTGGTGTAGATACTTTATCTCCAATCCAAAGCATAGTTGTTGTTACGTCACCAATAGGTGACCAAGCTCCTCCAGCGTTTGCAGCAACCACAATAAGTGCAGCATACCAAATTCTGAGCTTTTTATCAGAAACAACTTTTTGAAGTATCGAAATCAAAACGATAGTAGCTGTAAGGTTATCTATGATAGCAGATAAAATAAAAGCTAATCCGCTAAAAACCCATAAAATTGCTTTCTTGGTTTTAAAGTTTATAATCTTTTGAAATACACTAAAACCGTTAAAGTAATCAACAATCTCAACAATAGTCATCGCACCAATAAGAAAAACTAAAATTTCTGCGGTCTTTCCTAAATGATGCAATAAAGTCTCCTCCATTAAGTGAGTCTTTTCATCAATTGGCAGAGTAGCAAATCCGTCTACAAGTGAATGTGTTGCTGGATTAAACCAGGTATCAAAACTATTAATGCTAAGAGCAATAATTGCCCATGAAAAAGCCATGGCGCCTAAAGCAGGAATTAATTTATCAATTTTGATTGTATGTTCTATGGTGATTGCAAAATAACCAAGAACAAAAACAGCTAATACGTATATTTCCATCGAAAAAAAATTTAAATCACAATATAAAAAAAAAGTCAAATTTTATGCCATGAATTTTAAGATTATTCAAAAATAATCCCAGAGCTATGATCTTTATATGCTCCTGTTACCGACTTTAAACAATTATTCTCGTTTCTAATTTTTAAAACGCCTAAAAAACCAAAAATTAACGCTTCTTTAAAATCTGTAATATCTTCTGAAATAGTTTCAAAGCTCTGTTTAGAAATTTTTTTTATTCTATCCATTAAAAATTTGTTTTTAACACCACCTCCAGTTGCCAATATTTTCAAATTATTCCCTTTTAAATTAACAGAAATTTGAATAGCTATATGTTCTACAAATGTTCTTAAAATATCTTCAATAGAAATTTCAAAAGAATCAATTATCGGAAACAATTTATTTTCTAGCCATTCAACTCCTAAAGATTTAGGGTGTTTTAAATTGTAGAATGAAATTTCATTAAGTGAATTAAGTAAATCGTTATTGATTTTACCAGATTGTGAAATTTTTCCTGATGAATCATAATCATAACCAATCAATCTAGAGTATTTGTTTAATACAATATTTACCGGACAGATATCGTATGCAATTATATTATTGTTTGACTTAACAGAAATATTAGAAAAACCTCCAAGATTTATACAATGAGTGTATTCTTTAAATAATAATAAATCTCCTACAGGTACCAAAGGAGCACCTTGGCCACCTAATCGAACATCTTGAACTCTAAAATCACAAACAACAGGAATTTTGGTAAATTGATTTAACTCAACTCTATTTCCAATTTGATAGGTTATGTTTTTATCAGGTTCATGAAAAACTGTATGACCATGACTTGAGATAAAATCGATATCATTTATCTGATTTTTAGATATAAAATGAAGAATTATTTCAGATAAATATGAAGTATACTCTAAATCTAATTCTTCCAATTTATGCTTAGAAAGATTGTGAGCATCCTGCAATTTAGTTATCCAAAAATTATCATA
>VMCO01000195.1 GCA_008081325.1 Flavobacteriaceae bacterium | reverse complement strand
CAAAGGTATTCGGTTGTAGCAGTGTGATGTAGATAGCTTGCCATTTTTGTATCAATATGTCAAAAGTAATTCTAATAACAGGTGGATCATCAGGTATAGGTAGGGCTATTGCTACCTATTTAAGTGAAAAAAACGATTATATAGTTTATGGTTCATCTAGAAATTTGAACAAGTTAGAAAACACTCCCTTTCTTCCAGTTGAATTAGATGTTACTTCTGAACAATCAATAAATGATTGTGTAGAAAAAATTATTAAAGATCAAGGAAGGATTGATGTTTTAATAAATAATGCAGGTGTTGGTATAACTGGCCCATTGGAAGAGACTCCAAATTCAGAAATTGAAAAACATTTTAAAACAAATCTGTACGGTCCAATCAATTTAATCAAGAAGGTTTTACCCAATATGAGAAAAAATAACGTCGGATTGATAATAAATATTACTTCTATAGCTGGTCACATTGGAACCCCATTTAGGTCTATCTATAGCGCAGGAAAATCATCATTAGATATTATTTCAGAAACTTTAAATATGGAGACAAAAGACTTTAATGTTAATGTTGTTTGTATAGCACCTGGGGATTATTTAACAAATATATCCAAAGGCAGGTTTCATTCACCTGTGATTGAGGGTTCACCCTATGAGCTCAAATATGACTCATCATTGAAGAAAATGAATGAAAATATAACAAAAGGAGCAGACCCTATAAAAGTTGCAAAATTAGTTGATAAAATCATTCGTTTAAAAAATCCAAGAAAAAAGTATATATCTGGATCATTTTTAGAAAGATTTGGAATAGTTTTAAAATTTATTTTACCTCAAAAATTCTTTGAATTTTTGGTTTTAAAACTTTTTTAATTTGTGATCATTATACGTTTTTTTTTATTGTAAATTTGACCAAACTACTTTTATGAAATTTTTTATTGACACAGCTAATTTAGAGCAGATCAAAGAAGCACAAGATTTAGGTATTTTAGACGGAGTTACAACTAATCCATCTTTAATGGCAAAAGAAGGTATTACAGGCAGAAATAACATACTGCAGCATTATAAAGATATATGTGATATTGTTGATGGTGATGTTTCAGCAGAAGTAATAGCAACAGATTTTGAAGGTATGATTAAAGAAGGTGAGGAGCTAGCTTCATTGCATAATCAGATAGTTGTAAAGCTTCCTATGATAAAAGATGGAGTAAAAGCTGCAAAATATTTTTCTAACAAAGGAATAAAAACCAATGTAACTTTAGTTTTCTCTGCCGGTCAGGCATTATTAGCTGCTAAAGCTGGGGCAACATATGTATCTCCCTTTCTTGGAAGGTTGGATGATATTTCAACAGATGGTCTTAATTTAATTTCTGAGATCAGAGATATATATGATAATTATAACTTTGAAACTCAGATTTTAGCTGCTTCAATTAGACATACTATGCATATAATTGATTGTGCTAAAATTGGTGCTGATGTCATTACTTCACCACTTTCTTCAATTTCAGGGTTACTCAAACATCCATTAACAGACATTGGACTAGATAAATTTTTAAAAGATCATAAAAAAGGGAATTAATTTCTATTTTTGCGGCAAATAAAAATTTATAATGCTTTCAGTATCTAATTTATCAATTCAGTTTGGAAAAAGAGTCTTGTTTGATAATGTAAACACTTCCTTTAATAATGGAAACTGTTATGGTATCATTGGGGCTAATGGTGCAGGTAAATCAACATTTCTAAAAATAATAAGCGGTAAAATTGATCCTACTTCAGGTCATGTACATCTTGAGTCTGGTAAAAGAATGTCAGTTCTAGAACAGGATCATAGAATTTTTGATGATAATACTGTTTTAGAAACTGTTATTATGGGCGACCTTTCATTATATGAAATTAAGAAAGAAATAGATTCTCTTTATGAAAACTATTCTGACGAAAATGCTGAAAAAATTGGTTCACTTCAGGTTAAATTTGAAGAAATGGATGGGTGGAATGCTGAAAGTAATGCAGCTTCTTTGCTGTCAAATTTGGGTATTAAAGAATCTTTACATCAATCAAAAATGAGTGATGTAGATCCTAAGCTAAAGGTTAGGGTTTTATTGGCAAAATCTTTATTTGGAAATCCTGATGTGCTAGTCATGGATGAACCTACTAATGATCTTGATTATGAAACAATTTCATGGTTAGAGGATTATTTGGCAAATTTTGATAATTGCATTATTGTTGTTTCACATGATAGACATTTTTTAGATTCTGTTTGTACCCATATTTCAGATATAGATTTTGGTAAAATCAATCATTATTCAGGTAATTATACCTTCTGGTATGAATCTTCTCAGTTGGCAGCTAGACAAAGAGCTCAACAAAATAAGAAGGCCGAAGAAAAGAAGAAAGAGTTAGAAGAATTCATAGCCCGATTCAGCGCTAATGTTGCAAAAAGCAAACAAGCAACAAGTAGAAAAAAAATGATTGATAAGTTAAATATTCATGAGATAAAACCTTCTAGTAGAAGGTACCCTGCGATTATTTTTGAAAGGGAAAGAGAAGCAGGTGATCAAATTTTAAATATTGAAAATCTATCCAAGTCAATAGAGGATGAACTTTTGTTTAGTAAGATAGATTTAAATTTAGTTAGGGGTGATAAAGTTTTGCTTTACTCCAAGGATTCAAGGGCTACTACTAGTTTTTACCAAATAATTACAGATAATCTAGATTCAGATTCTGGAAGCTTTAAATGGGGTATTACTACTAATCATTCATATTTACCTCTAGATAACAGTGAATTTTTTAATAAAAATATTTCTTTAGTGGATTGGTTAAGAAATTGGGCAAAAACTGAAGAGGAACGTGAAGAGGTGTATCTCAGAGGGTTTTTGGGGAAAATGATTTTTTCAGGTGAAGAGGCTTTAAAGAAGTGTACGGTTCTTTCGGGTGGAGAAAAAGTTAGGTGTATGCTTTCTAGAATGATGATGAAAAAAGGAAATGTTTTAATCTTGGACGAGCCAACAAACCATCTTGATTTAGAAAGCATAACGGCATTTAATAATTCGCTAAATAAATTTAAGGGTACTGTACTGTTTTCAACTCATGATCATCAATTTGCTCAAACAATTGCTAACAGAATTATTGAATTAACTCCAAATGGAATCATAGATAGGTATATGAAATTTGATGAATACATGAATGATGATAAAATAAAGGAGTTAAGAAGTAATATGTATTAACTTACCTTAGTTCAGCATTGAACTCTTTCTTTAATCGACTTATTATTTTACCCATAACTTCCTCGATTTCATCTTCAGACAGTGTTTTTTTGTTGTCTTGTAATTTGAAGGATATCCCATAACTTTTTTTATTCTTAGGTAAATTTTTACCCTCAAAAACGTCAAACAAAGAAACATCTTTAATCAGATTTTGATCTATTTGTTTGGTGGTTTTATAAATCTTATCAAAATTTAAATCATCGTCAATTAAAATTGATAAATCTCTAGTTACTTCTGGGAATTTTGATATACTCTTGAATTGAACAGGTTTAATTGAATATTTATCTAAAACTGTTTTCACGTCTATTTCAGCATATAAAACTTTTTCGTTTATGTCAAAGTATTCGCAAACATCTTTACTGATTAACCCAAAACTCAAGATCTCAGATTTATTATAAAAGATTGTCTCTCCATCAGAAATATTGTCAGATGTTATTGGTTTTGATTTGACATTGCTAAAACCTAACCTGTCAGTTATTGATTTAATAATTCCTTTTAAAAAGAAGTAGTCAGATTTTTT
>VMCO01000100.1 GCA_008081325.1 Flavobacteriaceae bacterium | reverse complement strand
GACTGCTGGATTTATTGGAATGTATTCAGCAACCAAGGCTAATGTTAGAACAGCCACCGCAGCTCAAAAAGAAGGTGCTGCAGCTGCGCTATCAGTTTCATTTTATGGTGGCTCAATAATGGGTCTTTGTGTAGCCTCTCTTGGTTTGCTTGGATTAGGGATTTTATTTCATTTCTTTAGCGGTTCGTCTGATGCTGCTCATTCAATAGAAGGCTTCGGAATGGGAGCTTCAGTAGTTGCTCTATTTTCAAGAGTGGGCGGAGGAATTTTTACAAAAAGTGCAGACGTAGGTGCAGATTTAGTTGGTAAAGTTGAAGCTGGTATTCCTGAGGATGATCCAAGAAATCCTGCAACTATTGCTGATAATGTTGGTGATAATGTTGGTGATGTTGCCGGCATGGGAGCTGATCTTTTTGGTTCATACGTAGCAACAGTATTAGCAGCTATGGTTCTTGGAAATTACGTAATTACAGACATGGGAGGATCAATTAATGATACTTTCGGTGGAATAGGACCAATTCTGTTGCCAATGGCTATTGCAGGTGTTGGTATTATAATATCATTAATAGGTACCCTATTTGTTAAGATAAAATCTAATGATGCAAAAGAGGCTGAGGTAATGGGAGCTTTAAATAAGGGGAACGGTATTTCTATTTTATTGGTTGCCGTTTCTTGTTTTGTGTTGGTTGATTACATGCTACCTGGAACATTAAGTATGGAATTTTTTGGGGAAGGTATTAAAGAAATTTCTTCAATGAATGTGTTCTTTGCTACATTAACAGGTTTAATTGTTGGATGGTTTATTTCTGCAATTACCGAATATTACACAGGATTAGGCAAAAAACCTGTTCTTGAAATCGTTCAAAAATCTAGCACAGGAGCGGCTACAAATATTATTGCTGGTTTAGCTACAGGAATGATTTCAACTTTTGGATCAGTTATATTATTTGCTGCAGCGATTTGGGCAGCGTATGCATTTGCTGGATTTTACGGAGTTGCATTGTCTGCTTCAGCCATGATGGCTACAACTGGAATGCAATTGGCAATTGATGCATTTGGTCCAATCTCAGACAATGCTGGTGGTGTTGCTGAAATGAGTGGTCAAGACCCAATCGTAAGAGAAAGAACAGATATTTTAGATTCTGTTGGTAATACAACAGCTGCAACTGGTAAAGGATTTGCTATTGCATCTGCAGCACTTACTTCGCTTGCTTTATTTGCAGCTTATGTTACATTCACTGGAATTGAAGGTATTAATATATTTAAGGCACCGGTTCTTGCAATGTTGTTTGTTGGAGGAATGGTACCTGTTGTTTTCTCAGCATTAGCAATGAATGCTGTTGGAAAAGCAGCAATGGAAATGGTTTATGAAGTTAGAAGACAGTTTAAAGAAATCCCTGGTATAATGAAGGGTAAAGCTAAGCCTGAATATGATAAATGTGTTGATATATCAACTAAAGCTTCACTAAAAGAAATGATGTTACCAGGAATACTAACAATTGGAACTCCAATAATTATTACAGTTTTACCAATGTTATTTGGATTAGATAATCAATTAATTGCGGAAATGCTTGGTGGATATATGGCTGGAGTTACTGTTAGTGGAGTTCTTTGGGCAATTTTTCAAAATAATGCTGGTGGTGCGTGGGATAATGCAAAAAAATCTTTTGAAGCTGGTGTTGAAATAAATGGGGAAATGACTTATAAAGGTTCTGAAGCTCATAAGGCATCTGTAACTGGTGACACTGTTGGTGATCCTTTCAAAGATACTTCTGGACCATCAATGAATATTTTAATTAAACTTACATGTTTAATTGGTTTAGTAATTGCCCCTATTCTAGGTGGTCATTCAACTGGACATCATGATACTCATGAAGTTTCAAGTAATGAAATTCAAATTTCTGTAGACATGAAATATGATAAGTCTGATATTGATTCAGATGAAGTTAACGCCACTGTGAAACTTGTCACTGATAAAAACGGAAAGGTAACTACTGAAGAATTTGAGTTTTCTGGATCAGAAAATGAGGTTAATAAAAAAGTTGACAAGATTGTTGAAGAAAAAACACAATCCTAGATTATAAATAAAAAAAGGCCTCATATTGAGGCCTTTTTTTATTTTATTTTATTGTCTATTAATGAGATAATTTTATTTAGATCTTCTTTGTTTTCGACGAAGTCTAAGTCGTCAATATCAACAATTAATAATTCTCCCTTTTTATAGTTGTGTATCCAAGCCTCGTATCTTTCGTTTAATCTGCTCAGATATTCGATACTTATTGAATTTTCGTATTCCCGTCCTCGTTTGTGAATTTGAGAGACAAGATTAGGTATGGAACTTCTCAAATATATTAACAAGTCAGGGGCAGCAACATTTTCTTCCATTAAATCAAATAGTGATCTATAGTTTTCAAAATCACGATTTGTCATAAGTCCCATTGCATGTAAGTTAGGCGCAAAAATATTTGCATCCTCATAGATCGTTCTGTCTTGAATAACATTTTTACCTTTGTCATGAATTTCTTTGACTTGCCTGAATCTGCTATTCAAAAAATAGATTTGGAGATTAAAACTCCATCTTTCCATTTGATTATAAAAATCATCTAGATATGGATTTTTTACCACGTCTTCAAGTTGCTTGTTAAACTTGTAATGTTTAGCCAGATATTTTGTTAATGTAGTTTTTCCAGCACCAATATTTCCTGCTATTGCTATATGCATTTTAGTAAGTTGAGATTATATATTTATTCAAATGATCCTTGTCATAAATATACAAGGTTTCATTGATTACGAAAAAATCTTTTATAAATAATTTTTCAAGATTAACTTTAAAGAATGGTTCCTTACCGTTCCTAAAATGAAATAGTTCTGAATTGTTTGATACTAAAACATCATTCATATAAAAACCCAAGTTAGAATATTTGTTTTTGTTTTCTGTTTTAAAAATTATTAGACCATTGTAATTTATTTTGTATAAATATTTTTCTGTTAAGACCCATAAATAATTAAAATTACTTTTCATATCTATCAATTTCCCCTCAATTTGAGTATCGATATTTTCGTCATATGCCTTTTTAAAAAAATCAAATTTTTTTACCCTCATATTTGACTCTTCAAAGACCCATACATAATTTTCGTTTGCAGATGACATGTTTGAAATTTCATTTGATCCTAAAATCTCATTGAAGTTGACTCTTGTAATTTCATTTAAAAAATTATCAAGAATTACCAGTGTATTAAAACTTGAATACCACAGTTTGAGCTTAAAGTTGTTATGGGCATCAACTTTAGAGATGAGGCCCAATGATGAGTCTGCAAAAATATAATTCTCGCCTTTTCTCAATTTACTGTCCTCCAAAAAATATAATTCCCCTAAATTATCAATCCAAGTTAATTGATAGCTATCATCATTTTTAATACTGTTAATTTTATCTAAAGTAATCTGCGTATGAACTAAAAAAGAATTAAAAAAAACAAAAAGGAACAATAATTGCAATCTCATAATATTAATGTACAAAAAATATTATGATTAATTTAACTACATATTAACAGTTGTGTCTGTGTGTAGTTTTTAAATTTAAAACAAAAAACTATGAATAAAGTCTTATGCGTATTTCTCTTTTTATTCTCTACTTCGATTAGCTCTCAAGATTTTCAAGGACAAGCTTTTTATAAGACTCAAACTGCTATGGATTTTGGATCTTGGGGGGATAGAATGTCTGCTGAACAAAAAAAGGCAATGAAAGAAAGAATGAAGCCTTTTTTAGAACCTGTTTACATATTAACTTTTGACAAGACAA
>VMCO01000095.1 GCA_008081325.1 Flavobacteriaceae bacterium | reverse complement strand
TATCAACTTAAGATTATTAAGTCTAAAAATTAATTTTTAACCAACCTAAATACAATCTTTTTTATTTTGCATATTTTTAAGAATCAAACATCATAAAATGAAAAAATTATTCTGCACTATTTTAATTCTTTTAAGTTTAAAATCATTTTCTCAAGATAGGATTACCGGCGAACTATTCTCAACTCGATCAGAGGTGATTGCTGAAAATGGTATGGTTGCAACAAGTCATCCATTAGCAACTCTTGTTGGAGTTGATATTTTGAAAAATGGGGGAAATGCAGTGGATGCTGCCATCGCAGCAAATGCTGCAATAGGTCTGATGGAGCCAACAGGAAATGGAATTGGAGGGGATCTATTTGCAATAATTTGGATTGAAAAAGAAAAGAAATTATATGGGCTAAATGCAAGTGGAAGGTCTCCTAAGAATCTAACTTTAGATTATTTCAAAAAAAATAATATGACCGCTATCCCTGCTTATGGGCCATTGCCAGTTAGTGTGCCTGGATGTGTTGATGGCTGGTTTGAAATGCATAATAGATTTGGGAGCATAAGCATGAAGAAAATACTTGACCCTGCAATCAAATATGCTGAAAATGGTTTCCCAATGACAGAACTTGTTTCATACTACATGGGCATTGCTGATAAAAACTTTAACGAATATCCCAACTTCAAAGAGACATATCATTTAAATGGATCCACTCCTAAAAAAGGAGAAATTTTTAAAAATCCTGATTTAGCCAATACATTCAAATTAATTGCTAAAAAGGGTAGAAAAGGATTTTATGAGGGAAAAGTTGCCCAAACAATTTCAGACTTTATTATTGAGCAAGGAGGTTTTTTATCTTACGATGATTTAAAAAATCATAAGTCAGATTGGATAGATCCTGTATCAACAAATTACAGAGGATATGATGTTTGGGAGCTACCCCCAAATGGACAAGGAATCGCAGCTCTTCAAATTTTAAATCTATTAGAAAAGTTTGATATTAAATCCATGGGATTTGGTTCAGCTGAGTATATACATCATTTCACAGAAGCAAAAAAAATCGCATTTGCAGATAGGGCAAAATATTATGCGGATATGGATTTTAATAAAATACCCGTTGATTATTTAATTTCAAAAGAATATGCTGATACAAGAATAACTGAAATAAATCCTAATCGAGCTGCGAGAACAGTAAGCGCTGGTGAAATTGAAAACGGAGATACCATATACCTGACAACGGCAGATTCAGAGGGAAACATGGTTTCACTAATCCAAAGTAATTATAGGGGAATGGGTTCTGGAATGGTGCCACCAGGGCTAGGATTTATGCTACAAGACAGAGGTGAAATGTTTTCTCTTGAAGATGGTCATTTTAATGTTTACGAACCTGAAAAAAGGCCTTTTCATACAATAATTCCAGCATTTATAACAAAGGATAATGATCCGTATATCAGTTTTGGGTTGATGGGTGGAGCAATGCAGCCACAAGGACACGCTCAAATTGTTATTAACTTAATTGATTTCGAAATGAATTTGCAAGAAGCAGGAGACGCTCCAAGAATAAGACACACCTCTAATCAACAACCAACAGGTGGTAATATGCTTGACGGAGGAGAACTTTCATTAGAATCTGGATTTGATTATAAGGAAATAAGAAAACTTCAAAAATACGGGCATAAAGTAATTTTTAGCCTTGGGTCTTTTGGCGGATACCAAGCAATAATGTATGATAAAGAGGCGGGCGTATACTATGGAGCTTCAGAATCTAGAAAAGATGGAAGTGCAATGGGTTATTAATTTATGAAGCCTTGTCTAAAATCTTTTGCAGTGTGTCAATAAGTTTTTTATTACCTCCGTTAGGTTTTTTTAATTCTTTAGAAATTGTTTGAGATAAATTCTTTATCAGTTCTTTATTTTTTGTTGCCATATAAAAATTTTAGTTATTTAATATCTTATTCGGGTTTACTTTTATTTTTTTAGATCATTTAACAGCTACAATATACTCTATTTCTAAATTAAATCTACCCTCTTGCTTATCAGAAATATGGAGACTCAATGAATTTATTTTATCCAGATTTAAGGCTGGATAATTTGAGTAACTATATCCTCTCCAGGTTGGTTTAAAATTTTCCACTGGAAGAGTTACAATAAGCCATTCATTTTTTTTGGATTTAAAATCACAAGAATAGGAGGCGCGCATATTTTGTTGTCTCAACCTTAGTTTATAAATTTTGCCGTCTCCCTTTAATTTAATTTTGAAAAACTTAACCCCTTTAAGATTATCTTGTCTAATATCAAGTCTTGATGAAGCAAATCCACCGTTATTTTCAAGGGATAAGTAACCTTTAAAAATTAAATTTTTTTCGTTGTTAATTAGAATACTAGAATTTGAAATACCCCCCATTACATCATCGTTAACAATGCTCCATTTTTTTATTCCAATATTTTTAGAAGGATTTATTAAATCAATATTCTGTGAATAAATATTCGTATAAAGAAACACAGAAATAAATAATAATATTAGATTTTTCATATCTGTAAAAAATGAATTCTGATCGATTTATTCGTTAAATTAATATCCAAATATAATCCGTAAACAATCAGTGCTGAACAAAAATAAACAGCTTTAAAATATAGGTTTTTAATCAGATTAACCACCTCTTCCAACTTTTCTTACTCCGCCTGATTTTGACCTATTACTTTGGTTTTGAGCTTTGTTTTTTGAAGATTTTTGTGATGAGTTTTTTTCCTTACCGCCAGACTGTTTGTCAAATCTGTTACCGAAAAATTTACTTGGCATAATTTGTATTATTAATTTCAAATTTTAAGTTATCAAATTTTTAACTAATTTCGTGGTCTAACCAAAAATAAAATGAAAAATAACTATTCAATTTCTGTTGTATTAATATTAATGCTTATATCAAGTTCTGTTATTGGACAAATTGAGCTTCCTATTAATTTTGAAAATGACCAAATTACAAATGAAGATATTATTCATTTTAATGGTGGATCTGGATATGTTGTGTATAATCCTCAAATAGACAATGATAATCCGAGTGACTGGGCTGGTGTTGTAATTAGAGATGGAGGAGACATATGGGCTGGAACTTATATCGAGCTTGACGGATACATAGACTTTTCAACTAACACTACATTAAATATGAATGTTCTTTCCCCGTATCCAGGGCTTATGGTAAAATTTAAAATTGAAGGAAATCAAGGTGCATTCCCCTCTGAACCTGCAACCGAAAGAGATGCTTACACAACAAAGACAAACGAATGGGAAATATTATCCTGGGATTTTTCAGGTGAACCCTCCAATACATACACAAAACTTGTTTTAATGTTTGATTTCGGTAATGTCGGAGATGGTACTGCAGATTCAACATTTTATTATGATGATATTTTTCAAACTGACCCAAGTGGAGGCCTTAGTCAAATGGACCTACCTGTAACTTTTGAGGATCCAAGCGTATATTATGTTTTAACAGATTTTGGAGGAAATGGTCCTTCGACAATTTTAGAAACAGTTGACGGAAATTATGCAAGAGTTGAAAAAGATGGGGGTGCTGAAACATGGGCTGGTGTAACAATTGGTTCAGGAGCTGGTTTTTTAAATGAAATTCCTGTTACAAGTACAAACACTAAAATGTATGTAGATGTTTATGTTTCTGATGATAATTCGC
Organism: Flavobacteriaceae bacterium; assembly: GCA_008081325.1. Classification (GTDB taxonomy): domain Bacteria; phylum Bacteroidota; class Bacteroidia; order Flavobacteriales; family Flavobacteriaceae; genus MED-G13. The sequence continues at coordinate 143 of VMCO01000095.1, read as the reverse complement.
AAACAGGCATACCAATAAGACTAAAGATTGAGGACTCAAATGATCCTACTAAATCAGTTGAAACAGAAGCTTTTACAACTCAAACCGGAGTATGGGAAACAATGGAGTTTGATTTTTCTAATGAAGCTGAAGGAACCGCTGAA
>VMCO01000031.1 GCA_008081325.1 Flavobacteriaceae bacterium | reverse complement strand
CATTAGACGTAATTTCTTCCCATTGATTAGAATTTCCTTCATCAAAAAATAACAATGAGTTATTACTTCTAAATAATCCATATCCCCCGAAATGATAAAGATTTTCTTCATAATAAATAAAATCTCCAAAAAACTTATTCATAAACGGAAAACTGTTATCCTTTCTAACTAATTGATTTCCCTTGATTTCAATAATAAGCCCACCGCCGTCGTGAAAAAGGTAAAATTTATCATCTTCTATTTTTTTTAAAACCAGACTACTTAACAAACCATTAACAACATCTGAATTTAAGTTAAAGGAATCGTAAAGACCACTCCAGGTCATGTTTCCTAATTCTTCTGTATTATCTGTAATAATTTGTAAGGAATTTTTTAAAATACCACTTTCAATATTATATGTATTTAACTCAAGTTTATTATTGAGAACATATAACTCATTTTTTTTAATATCTGTATCATAAATAAATTTTCCTACAATTTCATTTTTTTTATTAAACGAAAATGTAGTGTAACTAATAAGTAGGGATAGAAATAAAATAATCCTGATTGACATTATTTTGTTTTAAGTTAGTTGTTCAAATATAACTAAAATATATATAATGTCGGGTATTATCTATATAATGTCTTATATATTTCTCTGGAATATATATATTATGTCAGCTATTTTTATTTAATTATCTATTAGTAATTAATACTAGACATTCTTTAATCTGGAGATGATTTCTTTTGGATTTTCAGCCTTAAACACATGACTGCCAGACACTAAGACATCTGCTCCACAGTCAATTAATTTTTTTGCATTATCTATAGTAACACCACCATCAACTTCAATTAATGTTTTGGAATTGTACTTTTCTATTAATTCTTTAACAGCTTTACATCTTTCATAAGTAGCTTCTATAAACTTTTGACCACTAAAACCTGGAAAAACGCCCATTACACACACTAAATCAATTTCTTTAATATATTTTTCTAACACATTGATATCTGTGTCAGGATTTATAGCGACTCCAGCTTTCATCCCGTTTCTTTTGATAGATTTTAAAGATTCTGCAAGTGTGTCTTTTGAAACTTCGTAATGTATTGTTAAGATATCACTTCCAAGTTCTGAAAATTTCTCTATGTACTTTTCAGGGTTTACAATCATTAAATGAACATCTAATGTCTTTGTCGCATATTGATTTATTGATTTTAAAACAGGCATCCCAAAAGATATATTTGGAACAAATACACCATCCATAATATCTATATGAAACCAATCTGCCTCACTTTCATTTACCATATAAATGTCTGACTTTAGATCAGCAAAATCTGCAGAAAGAATAGATGGAGCGATTAATTGATTACCCATTTGAAGAATTTGTATTAAAGGTAATCAATAATGAAATCATTTTTATCCTAAATATGTTTTTAAAATCTTACTTCTTGAAGTGTGTTTAAGTCTTCTTATTGCCTTTTCTTTTATTTGTCTTACCCTTTCTCTGGTAAGATCAAATGTTTCTCCAATTTCCTCAAGTGTCATAGGATGATGATTTCCAAGCCCAAAATAGAGTTTGATCACGTCTGCTTCTCTTGGAGTTAGGGTTTCAAGAGCTCTTTCAATTTCCGTTCTTAGAGATTCATGAATTAGCTCTTTATCAGGATTTGGTGATTCACCACTTCTAAGAACATCATATAAATTAGAATCTTCTCCTTCAACAAGTGGTGCATCCATAGATACATGACGTCCAGAATTTTTCATAGATTCCTTGACATCGTTAATTGTCATGTCTAATTCGTTGGCAATTTCCTCCGCACTCGGAGGTCTTTCATGAGATTGCTCTAAAAAGGCATAGGTTTTATTAATTTTATTAATAGACCCAATCTTATTTAAAGGAAGTCTTACAATTCTTGATTGCTCTGCTAATGCTTGTAATATTGACTGTCTAATCCACCAAACAGCATAAGAAATAAATTTAAATCCTCTAGTTTCATCAAATCTTTGTGCAGCTTTAATCAAACCAAGATTGCCTTCATTTATCAGATCAGGAAGAGTAAGTCCTTGGTTTTGATATTGCTTTGCTACAGAGACAACGAAACGTAGATTAGCTTTGGTAAGTTTTTCTAAGGCTAATTGATCACCTTGTTTTACTCTTTGAGCTAATTCTACTTCTTCTTCGGCAGTAATCAAATCAACTTTACCAATTTCTTGTAAATACTTATCAAGTGATGCTGTTTCTCTGTTAGTTACCTGTTTGGTTATCTTTAATTGTCTCATAATGAATTAAATAGAAGGTTTTTAAAACAAAACCCTACAAAAATATTATTTATTTTTTATTAAATCCTTTTCTGTTATTGTTTCTGTTAAAAGTTTTCCTTGGCTTATCAACATAACCTTCAGGTTTAGGTAATAAGGCCTTTCTTGAAACTTTATCTTTTCTAGTTCTTGGATCTACTCCAAAGTACTTAACATCTAAGGTGTCTCCTAGGTTAACCACGTCGGTAACATTTTCTGTTTTTTCCCAAGCAAGTTCGCTTATGTGAAGTAGTACTTCATTTCCTGGGGCTTCGCAGTACTCAACAACAGCTCCAAAATCTAACAACTTTATTACTTTGACTTCATAAACACTTCCAACCTCTGGTTTAAATAACATAGATTCAATATGAGATAAAACCATATCAATTCCTTCTTGATCAGTTCCAAGTATTTCAACAATACCTTGTTCAGTGTCAGGATCTTCATTGATTACTATTGTACAACCACTTGTTTTTTGTAATTCTTGAATATTTTTTCCACCAGGTCCGATCAATGCTCCAATATAATCTCCAGGAATTGTTCTTGTAATCATTTTGGGCGCGTGAGCCTTTACATCACTGTTAGGTGCATCAATAGTATCTGTTAATTTAGTTAAGATATGTAATCTTCCATCTTTTGCTTGATTTAATGCTTCGATTAGTATATCATAAGATAATCCTTTAATCTTTATGTCCATTTGACATGCAGTAATACCATCAGCAGTTCCAGTAACTTTAAAATCCATATCACCAAGATGATCTTCATCTCCAAGAATATCGCTCAATACTGCATGTTTTTTACCATCAGAAATCAATCCCATTGCAATTCCTGAAACAGGTTTTTTCAATTGTACCCCTGCATCCATAAGAGCCATTGTACCTGAACAAACTGTTGCCATTGAAGATGATCCATTACTTTCTAATACTTCACTTACAACTCTCACAGTGTATGGGCAATCAGTTGGCACCATTCTTTTTAGTGCTCTTTGTGCAAGATTTCCATGTCCAATCTCTCTTCTAGAAGTTCCTCTTAAAGGTCTAGCCTCACCGGTTGAGAAAGGAGGAAAGTTGTAATGTAAATAAAATCTTTCTTCACCTTCGTATGTTGGTGAGTCAATCTGATTGGCTTCTCTTGAAGTTCCAAGGGTAACTGTTGCAAGAGCTTGTGTTTCTCCTCTAGTAAATAACGAAGAACCATGAGTTGAAGGCAGGTAATCTACTTCACACCAAATAGGTCTAATATCTGTAGTTTTTCTTCCATCTAATCTAATTCCTTCATCAAGAGTAAGATTTCTGATTGCTTCTTTTTCTGATTTATAGAAGTATTTTGTTACTAATTCTTCTTTTTCTTCTAATTCCTCTTCGCTAAATGTAGCTAATAATTCTTCTTTAACTGCATCAAAAGCAATTCCTCTTTCAGATTTGGAAAGCCCTTTTTTAGCTACTTCATAACATTTATCATACGTAAACTCATGTACTTTTTTCATCAAATCCTCATCCTCAGCTTCTGGATCGTATTCACGAATTTCTTTTCTACCAAATGCTTTTGCTAA
>VMCO01000156.1 GCA_008081325.1 Flavobacteriaceae bacterium | reverse complement strand
CCCCCACCTAATCTTAAATTTGTAGGTAAAAAAGTTTCTCTTCCTGATTCATCATACTTGATTTTTGGCCCTAAGTTTTGAATAATCATACCTGCCCTCCATCTACCATCCACATCACCATAAGTTTGTTCTTCTCCTTGATAATATGCGGAAATATCAACTGCATAAGAGCTTGCCGCCTTGGCTGTTTCGTCAACAGCCTGAATTCTTAAATCAGATCTTAAATAACGAAGTGCAACACCCATTGAAAATTGATCTGCTAATCTAAGTGAGTATGAAATATCCATAGTCATTTCATTTGGCTTTTCAATTAAAGCCTGTGAAAATTCATCTTGAATAATTTCAATTTCCCCTAATGAAAAATATCTTAAACTAACCGCAAAGGCACTTCTTTCGTTAATTCTATTAAAATATGTTAAGTTTCCTAAGGAAATATCATTTACCAATTTACTTAAGTAAGGAGTATAGCTAAGACCAAAGCCAGATTTCGATTCAGAAAAAACATATTTTGATGGATTCCAAAATTGAGAATAAACATCTACAGATGTAGCAACACCCATATCACCCATACTTGCAGCCCTTGCATCTGATGCAATTAGTAAAAACGGAACTCCTGTAGTTATAACCCTACTATCATTAGGGTTAGGGATAATTTCTGTTGATGTTTGTGAATTAATATTTATAGCAAAAAATGCTATTACAATAGTTAATATATATTTTTTCATATTCATAATAGTTAGCAAATATACTGTTTTATAGAATTACTAGTTTTTCAAATTTTGACACACTTTTATTTAACGATTCTGATCTTACATTTAATTTATAAATGTACACACCTTTAGCAACCTTATCTCCAAAGTCATCTCTACCGTCCCAATAAAAATCTCTTGAGAAACTGTTATTTCCAGTTGATTCTGTTGTTCCTAAAATTGTTTTTACCAATCTGCCAGAAATAGTAAATACTTGTATTGTAACGTTCAACGGAGTAGAACTATTGTGGTTAAACCAAAATTCTGTGTAATTAATAAAAGGATTAGGATAATTCAAAACATTATCAATGACTAAATCCTGATCCTCATCAAATACAGTGAATTCAATTTCTGATTCAGAAGAATTGTTATAAACATCCCAAGCTTTTAATTTTAGAGTATGTACACCTGGACTAATATTATTAAGAGGGAAATTTATAGTTCCATTTTGAAAATCGTCAATATTTGCTTGGTAATACTCGTTTAAGACATAGGCATTTGCTTGATCTGAATCAATAGTTGCAACAATATCATGACCAACTCCGCTTGATGTATTAATCCCATTTTCGTCAAAAAGTTTTACTATTAAATTTGGGTTTTCATTTGTTATTCCTCCACTTATAAATGACTCATCATTCATAAATAATTCAATTTCTGGTCCCTCATTGTCATCTTGAGCATTTTCATTGATACCACCAACCAAAACCGAAAGATCATATCCATTATTGTCATTCGTACTATTATTTTGCCTAGCATAAAAACTAAATTTTCCAAAATCTATTTCCATACCAACATCTTTAGGAACCACAAAATTAAAATCAAATTCACCGTCAATTACACTTGACTTTCCTCTAAAAAGAGTCTCTCCTAAAGTTTTAAAGTCTAATAAAATTTGATTTCCAAGGTTATCAGTAGTACCATCATTTCCTAATGTTGTTCTATCAATTTCCTTATCGAAAAAGGTAACTGTTAACTCACCTTGATAATCATTAACTAATTGACCCTGTGAATCAAGTATGTTACCCTTTATGTTTACTAAATCAAGACCTCTTATATTGGAGTCAAATTCATCAATTGGTATATCATTAATCTTTGTGATGATAATTTGTGGTTCTGGAATAGCTAATTTCATTGCAGGATCTCCAATAAAAAAAACTAATCTTCTTTGGTCTGATCCTGAAATTGAGGGATCAATTTTTGTTAATCTTAAAGCTTCCGCCATTGACACATACGTATCTGATTCCAGAGAAAATAAATAATTTTCTAGGGTTAAATTAAAATCAACACCAACAGAAACAAAGATTTGCCTTGTAGTTGTTATTAATGCAATTGAACCACCATTTTTATTCCAATATAAAAATTCACCAGCTGTTTCCCTATTAGGATTGTCAAACTTTGTAAACTCACAAGTTACTGAAACAAAGCAATTATATTTATCATTAGTAATTTCTTCAGCATCAATTTTATCAAATATTCTTTCTCTAGCCAAACCATCCTCACCTCCATGGCCAAAATAATTTACAACTAAAGCTCCTTGTTTTATTCCGTTGATTATTTGATTTTTGACTTCAGGGTATCTTTCACCTCCTGATGATGTTTCTTGATTGAACGCATCAGCTAAGATTTTTTTTGCATTAAAAAACGGCTTATTTTCAGATATTAAATCTGCTATATCATTTGATGTAGATTGAATTATATTCTCCCAAGATTCATCAACATCATCTGAAATAACAATAATTTTATTTCTCCAATCATTAAAAGAATTTTGACTGTAATAAGTTTCAACCTTATCAACTAAATCCTTCGCCCTACTATTGGAATCAGCCAAAATCCTTCCTACTGCAATATCAAGTTTATTTGAATTACTCATCAACCCCTCTCCTAAATCCATCATTCCAAAAAAATCATCAGAAACATATGAACTTGAAAGACTAAAGCTATTAATTGAATTCCAAGATGGGATAATATTAGTATTATTAGGAATTCTTTCTTTATAATCATAAGATGCATCTCCGAATAAACACAAATACTTTAAAGAATTGTTATTACTGGTATTGTTGTAAATATATCTGATAAAATTTCTAATTGCTGCAATGTCCTGATTACCAGAACTAAACTCATTATAAATTTTATTTAATTCAACAACTTTCACATTCAATCCGTTAACCTCTCTGTTTATTTCTGCTAATCTTTCTGCCTGGATTTTCATTTCTGATCTAGCTATAATTATATAGTCAACAGGTTCAACCTCATTTTGATTATTTAAGAATATGTCTTCCTTAATATTTTGATTAGAAATTTGAGAATCACCCTCAATTACTGGTGTAATAAAATTACTATTATCAAAGGCGATAAATTTATTGGATGATGAGTAAATTGATTTGAAGGAAAAATTTGCTTCTTGACTTGTAGATATTTCAAAAACATTAGAAATATCAGAAATATCCCAGATAGCACTAATATTATTTGAATTTGAAATCTCATAATTTACAATTTCTGAATCCAAATCTAAATCATTGTTGTAAAAAGTCAGTTGACCATTGTTGTAGTTTAAACTTGAACTTGCTTCAATAGAAATATAATCTAAATATGCAGTTGATGCTGGGTTTCCATTATTATTATAATTCAGAGTAATATTTGCAGTTGATGAGTTTAAGTTAATAGTTGATGAATAATTATCTCCCGTAGCTAAAATTGGATCTCCAATTGGCCCAAAAACCATATTAGACAATTGAGAACCGTTTAAGTCAATAGACATAGTTGTAACTATTTCTGAAGTTGCTGCAGCACTAATTTTTAAGTTAACGGGTTTATCAATAAGTAAATTATCAATGTTGAAACTAAAAGATTTAATGTTTTCAAAATCAAACCTATCTCCAAACCATCTTCTCCCAATTTTTGCAAGATTATATTCGTCATTCTCGTAAAATTGATAATTTGTATAATAATCAATTGTGAATATTGATTCTCCCTCAGGCTCAACTAGACTATTAGTTCTTAATCCATCTTCAGATCCAACTGATAAAAAATACGATATTTTATCTTCAAATAAATTAAGATTTGTATTGTTTGCAGAATTA
>VMCO01000174.1 GCA_008081325.1 Flavobacteriaceae bacterium | reverse complement strand
CAATACAAGAAATAGAATTTTACGGAAGAAGCTAGTTTAGCTCTCCTTTTCTATAGGGTTGGCCAACTTTTTTTGGCATTCTTAGTTTCTGGCTTGCTGAAGATAACACAATCAATGTAGTAATGTGTGGAGTAAAGTAAACAAATTCACTTGGTACAGTTTCAGAATTCAAAAACCATACCAAGAAACCAATACTTAATGAAACTGATAATGCTGCATTGATATACTTTTTACCTATTAGTTGCTTGATTGAAATAATTAATAAAATTAATGAAATAAGGACTAACAGACCATGTACAGCGTCATCAGATCTCAACTGTAGTGCATCAGCAAAACCAAATAAGCCTGAACCCATAAATATTCCTAAAGGCTTATAGTTTCCAAAAATCATTGAGGCTAGGCCTATAAATCCTCTACCAGCAGTTTGGCCTTCTCTGTAAATTCCAGAGCTTTCAAGAACTAAATATGCCCCTGCCAAACCAGCAAAGCCACCTGAAATCATTACACCTATATATTTCATTAGATAAACATTTACTCCTAAAGACTCACTTCCAGTTGGAAGCTCTCCAACACTTCTCATTTGTAAACCAAATGGAGTTGACCATAGTACCCATGCTGCTATTGGAATTAAAACTAAAGCAAAAATAGAAATATATGACAAATTAGATGTTGCACCCAACAATAATCCAGATAAATCGGAAATAAAAGGTATATCTAAATCCTGAAGATAGCCAAATAAACTTGGTGTTTCAGCACCGCCTGAAAGATACGGCATAGTAAAGTCACCAACTTCACCATCAATTCTTGGTGACTGTGTTGAACTTTGTGTAGGTTGATCGGCATATGCAACGACATTTAGAAATCTAGCTACTCCTGCAGCAAGAATATTTATAGCAACACCGGATACAATATGGTCAACTTGAAAAGTTACTGTTCCTACAGCATGGATCAGACCAAACATAGCTCCTCCAATAATCCCAGCTAAAATTCCGTACCAAGGTCCATATAGCCAAGCTGCCCATGCACCGAACCAAGTTCCCATTATCATCATGCCTTCTAGACCAATGTTTACAATTCCTGATCTCTCAGAAAACATACCACCAAGACCTGCAAGACATATTGGTATTGCAAGCCTTATTGCTGCACCAAATGTTCCACTAGTAGTTAGCTGATCATATTTATCAACCTGAGCAATCAATACTATAAAAACAATCGGCAGTATTATTAAATAATTTTTTTTCAAAATATTAATCATTTGTCACTACCTTTGAGGCTTCCTTAATTTGCTTGTTAGTTACATACCTCTTTACAACTTCATAAGCTACAACAACTGACAAGACTATTACAGCTTGCATGATTTTTTCAATCTCTTTAGGTACATCATAAAGATCTAAAATTTGTGCTGATCTTTCCAAAAATGAGAGCAATATCGCACCAAAAGCCATTCCAACTGGATGGTTTCTCCCTAAAAGAGCTACTGTAATTCCCGCAAACCCAAGCCCTGATGGAAAATCTGTTGTGTATTTAAAAAAGTATCCTGTAAGTGGAGCTATTCCAACTAAACCAGCAAAGCCTCCTGAAATCATCATTGCAAGAATTGTCAATCTTCCAGGATTGGCACCGCTAAACTTAGCAGCAATTGGACTAGATCCTGTTGCTCGCAAATCAAAACCAAGTGAAGTCTTCCAGACTATCCAATAGTATAAAATTCCAACAAAAACAGCTCCAATAATAAAACCATGTAGATTTGGTAAATCTTCAATTCCAAATAATTTGTTAAGTGAAGGTATTCGTGCTGATTCTGGTAGTAAATCTGTTTGAGGAGCTGTTGTAGATAGCTCTACCTTCTCAAAAAATATATTTGCGAGCAAGTATGCAATTATTCCAGTTCCTATGTAATTTAGCATTATTGTAGAAATAACTTCATGAACACCTTTTTTAACCTTTAAATATCCTGCGATAGCAGCCCATAATGCTGAAGATAAAATTGCTACAAATATTATCAAAGAAATATGCAGAACAGAAGGTAAAGCTACTGCAGCACCAAGGGCAGCTGAGAGAAGTGAACCCATCAAATACTGTGACTCTACTCCAATATTAAATAATCCCATCTTAAAACCTACTGCTACAGCAACAGCTGAAATATATAGTGGAACAGACCTATTTAAAATAGAAACAATTGATTTTCCTGACTTTCCATAGTCATACATAATTTTAAAAGTCTCTATAGGGTCTTCACCTATTAGGTAAAGCATTAGAGTAGATAATCCAAATGCAACAACTAAAGCAAATACAGGTGCGAGCAAGGTGGTAAATTTTAATGATAATTTCATGATTTAAGACCTGTCATATAACTACCTAGAATTTCTGGAGTAGCGTCTTCTGGATCTAATTCCTTAACAAAGCTACCTTCATAAATTACATAAATCCTATCAGAGAGTCCTATCAATTCATCTAAATCGGCTGAAATGAGAAGCACTCCTAGTCCTTCATCTCTTGCGTCTCTAAGTTTATTCCAAATTAAAGATTGTGCACCAATATCAATCCCTCTAGTTGGTTGTGAAGCTATTAAAAGACTTGGTTTATTTTCAATTTCTCTTCCAACTACGAACTTTTGTTGATTACCACCAGAAAGTGCAAGTGGCAGAGTTTCATTACCTGGTGTTCTAACATCAAAATTTTCTATAACTGTATTTGAGTTAACTGATGCCTGATTGAATTTAATATTATGGAATTTTGTTTTATATTTTGAAGAAGATTGTTTTCCAAGAATAACATTTTCTGAAAGAGAAACATCCATCAATAGTCCTTGTGATTGACGATCTTCGGGAATAAAACTGAGACCTTGTTCCCTTCTGTCTCTGGTACTTAATTCATTTATCTTATTTTCCCCTAAAAAGATTTCACCATTTTCAACTGGAAAAACACCTAATATTGCTTCGGCTAATTCTCTTTGACCATTGCCTTCAACACCAGCTATTCCAACAACTTCACCTTGATTAATTGAAAAATTTATATTTGAAAATGCTTGCTTACCATTTTCTACAGAAGCATCAAGATTATTAACAACAAGAGCTTTTTCTTGTATAGTGTTTTTTTCTCTTTTAGGAGGTGTTGGAAGGTTTTGTCCTATCATCATTTCTGCTAAATCAGTTTTAGAAACTGAGTGTGAATCTACAGTGTCTATATGTCTCCCACCTCTCATGACAGATATTTCATCAGCTATTTCAAGAACTTCATCAAGTTTATGAGAAATAAATATTATTGTTACTCCACTTTCTTTAAGATTCTTAAGATTACTAAAAAGTTCACTAACTTCTTGAGGTACTAATACAGCTGTAGGTTCGTCCAAAATTAGAATTTTTGCTCCTCTAAATAGTACTTTTATAATTTCTACTCTTTGTTTTTCACCAACTCCTAATTCATCAATCATGGACTCAGTATCTAAAGGCATAGAATATTTTTTAGTAATTTCATTAATATCATTTTTATATTTAGTTTTATTAAGTACTTTCAGAGAAGCTTTATCCATGCCTAAAATTATGCTTTCTAAAACAGATAAATTGTCAGCTAACATAAAGTGTTGATGAACCATTCCAATGCCTTTTGCTATTGCATCTTTTGGTGAGGAAAAATTTACTTCATTATTAAATATATTTATTGTTCCCTCATCTTGTTTAAGCATTCCATAAAGAATTTTCATTAAAGTAGATTTACCAGCACCATTCTCACCTACAACTGCATGTATAGTGCCTTCTTTAATTTTTAAATTGATATCGTCATTAGCTTTTACGCCAGGGAAAGATTTTGAAATTTTGGATAAATCAATTG
>VMCO01000110.1 GCA_008081325.1 Flavobacteriaceae bacterium | reverse complement strand
TTGTATTTAGGTTGGTTAAAAATTAATTTTTAGACTTAATAATCTTAAGTTGATATAGACAATATATTATCAAAACACATTGAGAGATTGCAATATATGGTATAAATCCGTCTACATGTTTTCCGTATAAAAGCTCCCACAAAGAGGCACTAAGTAAGAATATTGAAATCAACAAAATAATCAGAAAAATAATTTTTTTTCTCATAATCAGTTTAAATGCATCTTAGAAAGATTATTAATTTTCCTATTATCTAAGTACTTATCATTTTCAGGAAAATACACGCAATTAATCATTGCTAGACCTAATTTACTGCTGGTGGTAATTGACGGAATCAATTTCATTAATGGATAAAAAGGCGTCATTATAGTATAAAACAAATTATACAATTTTGTTTTAGCCTTAATACCGTTTTCGGGAATTAGAAGACCAAGCCTGAACATGTAAGCATCTTTAAACCCTCTGTTTAAAATATAATTTTCTGTTTTACCTTTTACATTTGCCCAATCTATTATGCTATTCTCTTTCGTGCTGGTTCCTTCACCTGATACATAAGTCATAATAGAATTTGGGTTTATATCATATACTAAATCGGCTAATGATTTAGTCATCTCATATGTTACTTTGTAATAATAATTAGAATTTTGCCCAAACGAAGTTATTCCCATACAATGAAAACAGGCGTCACAATTTTTTATTTTCTTTTTTAAATCACCAACTTTTAAAAAATCATCAACTATGAACTCTATGATTTTAGGACTTTTTATATTTACAGGAACTCGATTAACCAGGTAAATGTTTTTAACTCTGTTATCTCTTATACATTCCAAAAGAACAGATTTTCCAACCATTCCAGTAGCCCCAGTGATTAATACATCAACATAATTTTTCATAGCTGTTAAGAAGTAAAAATTAAATTAAAAACAACAATTACCTTACAAAAAAGAAATAATAAATTGTATAAGCAATCATACTGAAACTTATAAAAAAACTAAGTTTCATTAGTGATTTATTCTGCGGGTTTTTTCTAATCAGAATTCTAACTATCCAATTCGAAACAAATAAAATAATTATAATAATTAGCGGTGTAGGCATAATCCAAAATTAAATTAAATTCCTTTTAATCTTTCAATAAACATATTAAATTCTTCAGAATATTTTCTGTTATTTCTAAACGATCTTACTTCTTTGACTTTAAGTGCGTCCATTTTTTCATTTTTCTCATCTAACATAATTTTTCCTATTTCGTTTTTTTCAATAATATATGACCATATGTAAGGGGAGGCATTTTCATCAAATCCTTTCTGCCCAAGTTTTAAGTTCCAAAAAATTAACTCATTGTTTTCTTTAGTCATAATGTAGTGACCGTTTGATAAAATAATAAGTTGTTGAATTTTTTTCTCATCAATAAATGGTTTTAACATGTCATGATTTTTGGGAAACTTTTTGGTAAAAGAAGGAGATGATTTATCAAACAATGAATAGTATGTAAAGATGTAAGAGTCTTCTAATTCAATTTGCCCTGACCATAAAATACTATTGAAGTATGTAGCTCTGGTATTAATATCCTTATATTCTATATTATTTTCTTCCAGTGCTTTTTGAATTTTATAATGAGCCACCCCTTTAAATGACAAAGTAACAAGTAGATATGCAGTGCTTATAATTAAGCCCAATGAATTGTAGAGTTTTCTTTTTCTTGAAAGTCTGTCCTGAAACGCTGTCAAAATCAGAAACGTTAAAAATGGAAGAGTATATACCGGATCAATAATAAATATGTTTTCAATGGCAATTCGCCATTCAAACGGCCAAAATAGTTGAGTGCCCCAAGTAGTTTGCGCATCAAGTAAAGGATGCGTAATGATGGCTAAAAAAAACATTTTTAACCAATCATAGAAACTAACATTCTGATATTTTGAATAAATATTTTTTAAAATCCAAGCTAATATCGGTGCAGCAATGAAAGGAAATATCAGAGAATGAGAAAAACCCCTATGCATTACGGATGCTGTAAGATCATCAACAAAAAACCTAGTAATTATATCTAAATCAGGAATTGTTCCTGCAATTGCACCAAGTACAATTGCTTTATTTCCTATTTTTTTTCCAAGAGTTGCTTCTGCAACAGAAGCACCTAATACAATTTGTGTTAATGAATCCATAAAAATAAAAATGCTAATTTAGGTTTTTTATAAGCTTATAAACTTTAAAATTTATTAAAATTTTCAATTGAAAAAACTAATTATAATAAGGCATTCTAAATCATCATGGAAAGATATGAGTTTGACAGATTTTCAAAGACCTTTAAACAGTAGAGGTAAGTCTGACGGACCTCTAATGGCAAACCATTTAAGTGTAAAAATTAACAAAATCGATTATTTACACTCAAGCAGCTCAGTAAGAACATTTGAAACATCTAAATTTTTCATCAATCAAATTAAATTTGATAAAATTGAATATGATGATGCTTTATATCACAGCTCCTCTAGGTCTATCTTAAATATGATTAAAAATTATTCTGAAGAATATCAATCCGCTGTAATTATTGCCCACAACCCTGGGCTAACCAATTTTATTAACGAATTGACAAATATTTCTTTGGACAACTTACCAACAACTGGTGTTGCTGAAATTAATTTTAATTGTGATAATTGGAAAAACATTTCAATCGAAAATAGTACCCTTATCGATCTAAAATTTCCCAAGCAGTTAAAATAATTTTATATATTTAAGTAGCTAACTTAATATTTATTTTATGACACTTGTAATGATTTTACAGCTTGTAATTGCTGTTGGATTAATAAATGTATGGCTTTTTAGGTTTAATAAAGCGACTGATTATAGAGGAGGAGATGCAAAAAACATGAAAGAGGAATTTATAGCATATGGTCTTCCTGTTTGGTTAATGTATTTAGTCGGTGCTATGAAAATTGCTATTGCTATTATGCTTGTTCTTAGCTTCTGGGTAGAACAATTGCTGCTTTATAATCTAATTGCTTTGGCTTCACTTATGATTGCTGCTTTAATGATGCATGTAAAGGTTAAAGACCCAATAAAAAAATCGTATCCTGCTTTATCAATTTTGTTCATGATCGCATTGATAATGTACTTTACTGTTGGTTAAGACAGCACTCTTATTTCATCCAACCCGAATAACAAACTAAAATGAAATACGCCCATTGCTTTCTATTTATGTTTGTTTTTAGCTTTAGTTTGTCATTTTCTAATGACTATATAATTCCAAGCTTTGACAATCATCCAATTTACGGGACATTACTTGAGTCAGCTGAATCAAATTCTGCTTTAGCCATAATCATTTCTGGATCTGGCCCAACAGACAGAGACGGCAATAATACATCTATGAAAAGCGATTATTTAAAGATGTTAGCTGAAGGACTTCAAGAAAATGGGATTAGCACATATAGGTATGATAAGAGAGGGGTTGGCAAAAGTGTAGGAGACTTAAAAAGCGGTCATGAAATTAAATTTTCAGACTATATAAATGATGTGGTTAGCATAATTAATCATTTTAAGAAATCAAAAAAATTTAAAGAACTTGTCGTGATTGGACATAGTGAAGGCGCATTAATTGGCATGATTGCAAGTCAATCAATAGCCGACAGATTTATTTCCGTTGCTGGTGCAGGCGAAGATTACTTAACATTAATTGAAAGACAGTTGTCAATTCAGCCACCCTTCGTTAGGTCAATGTCTGAGCCAATTATAGAAAAATTAAAAAATAAAAAATTGGTTGATTCAGTTCCGCCCCGACGTAATAGTTTATGGAGAGCAGATTTGCAGGCATATCTTATCGATGCATCCCGCGAGGAGCCAT
>VMCO01000098.1 GCA_008081325.1 Flavobacteriaceae bacterium | reverse complement strand
TCATTTTCTTTGTAATTTAGTACTTGTTTAGCCTTGATAAAACGCAACGTCTTTTTGTTTTCAAGAATCTCCCCTCCAATTTTTTTTCCAAATTTTTCTTCTTCCCCGAAGGTATCTAAATAGTCATCTTGAATCTGAAATGCTAACCCTAAATTTTTACCAAATTCAAAAATATTGTTTTGATCTTTGATTGATGCGCCGGCAACAATTGCTCCCATTTTCATAGAAGCTCCTATTAATACAGCTGTCTTATACTCAATCATTTTTAGATATTCTTCGGATGAAACATTGTCTTTCTTAGAAAAGTCAATATCCATTTGCTGTCCTTCACACACTTCAATGGCAGTTTTACTAAAAAGTTTAGCTAATGATACAAAAGTATCCCCTTTATAATTTTCAAAAAGCTGGTAGGCTAAAATTAGCATAACATCTCCAGACAAAATAGCTGTACTTAAATCCCATTTTTTGTGAACAGTTTCATTGCCACGTCTAATATTAGCTTCATCCATAATATCATCGTGAACTAAAGAAAAATTATGAAAAACCTCTACTGCTAATGCAGCGTCAAGAGCATCAGAATATTTGTTATTAAAAATATCACAGGTTAACAAAGTAAGAATAGGTCTGACTCTTTTACCTTTTAAACCAAGTATATAAGAAACAGGTTCGTATAAGTTTTTAGGACTACTTGGTGATTGAAAATCGTTTAGGTAAGATAAAAATTGAGAGCGATATTCTTCTGTGGTTAACATTTTACAAAAATACTAGATCTATGATAATTGGATACTACTTTTTTAAAAATTGTATCAATTAATTTGCCATTGCAGAAAATTATAATAATATCTTATTAAATTTGCTTACATAAGTTAGGATAATGTATAGATCTCATAATTGTGGTGAATTAAGAATTAGTGATTTAAACAAGCAGGTTGAACTCTCAGGTTGGGTACAAAAAGTACGTGATAAAGGGTTTATAATGTGGGTAGACATAAGAGATCGCTATGGTATAACCCAGTTAATTTTTGACCAGGAAAGAACCTCAAATGATGTTGTAGAAGTAGCTAAAACTTTAGGTAGAGAGTTTGTAATCAATGTTAAGGGTAGTGTGATTGAAAGAAATTCAAAAAATTCTCTGATAAATACTGGGGATATAGAAGTTCTTGTGTCAGAATTAAAAATTTTAAATAACTCTTTAACTCCTCCTTTTACAATTGAAGATGAATCAGATGGTGGTGAGGAGCTAAGAATGAAATATAGATACCTTGATATTAGAAGGGAGCCTGTAAAAAACAATCTAATCCTTCGTCATAAAATTACACAGCAGGTTAGAAACTATTTATCTGAAAATGCTTTTATTGAAATTGAAACACCATACTTAATAAAATCAACTCCTGAAGGTGCTAGAGATTTTGTAGTTCCATCAAGGATGAACCCTGGTGAATTTTATGCCCTTCCACAGTCTCCTCAAACATTTAAACAGCTTCTAATGGTAGCTGGTATGGATAAATATTTTCAAATTGTCAAATGTTTTAGAGATGAAGATTTAAGAGCTGACAGACAGCCTGAATTTACACAAATAGATTGCGAGATGGCTTTTGTTAGTCAAGAAGACATTTTAAATACTTTTGAAAATTTGGTTAAACACCTTTTTATAAAAGTTAAAAATATTAAACTTGATAAATTTCCTGTGATGACTTATGATGATGCTGTTCAAAATTATGGAACGGATAAACCAGACATAAGATACGACATGAAATTTGTTGAATTAAATGATGTAGCAAAGAACAGAGACTTTAATGTTTTTAATAATTCTGAACTTATTGTTGGATTTTTGATTGAGGGTGGAAATAGTTTTACCAGAAAAGATATTGATAAATATACAGATTGGGTCAAAAGACCTCAAATCGGAGCTGGTGGATTAGCATACTTGAGAATTCAAGAGGATGGAACCTATAAATCATCTGTTGATAAATTTTACAATCAATCAGACTTAGAAAATTGGTCTAATAAAGCTGGAGCAAAACAGGGTGATATTTTATTTATTTTAAGTGGAGATAAAGACAAGGTAAGAACTCAGCTAGGTGCTCTAAGGGTTCATGTGGCTGACAATTTAGGATTAAAAAACCCTGAAGAATTTAAACCACTATGGGTCATAGATTTCCCTTTACTAGAATGGGATGAAGAAACTGGTGCGTTTCACGCAATGCATCACCCGTTCACATCTCCAAAACCAGAACAAATTGATTTAATAGATACTGATCCTGCAGCAGTAAGAGCTGATGCTTACGATTTAGTTCTAAACGGAAATGAAATTGGAGGAGGATCCATAAGAATTCATGATAAGAAAATACAACAAAGAATGTTTGATTGTCTTGGCTTTACAAAAGAGGAAGCAGAAAAACAATTTGGGTTTTTAATGAACGCTTTTGAATATGGAGCTCCCCCACACGGTGGTATTGCATTTGGACTTGACAGACTAGTTGCAATTATGGGAGGAAATGAAATCATACGAGATTTCATTGCGTTTCCCAAAAATAATTCTGGAAGAGATGTAATGATTGATTCACCATCTACAGTTTCGGATGAGCAACTAAAAGAAATAAATCTTAAGACTACACTTTAGATCTTTGAAAAAAATTATTCTAATATTTTTTATTCTGTCTGCCTCACTAATCCTCTTTGGACTATTGGCTGAATCCAAGAACTATCAAAAATATATTGGCTTCGGAGTGCTAATTTTATTTTTTATCGTCTTCCCTCTTTTTTCATATCATCGATGGAAAGACAAAAAAATGAAAGACTATTATCTAAATAGTGAGAATCTTAAAAAATTTAGAGAGAATAGCGACCTTTAATTTAAATTTCTTCTTGAGATAAAAAATTTATCTAATAAATCTTTACACTCATTTTGGAGTATTCCTCCAAAAACTTTAGTCTTAGGATGAACTTTAGTTCCTAATTTTTTAAAACCTCTTTTAGGATCTTCCGCTCCAAAATAAATTTTTGAAATTCTGCTCCAATACAATGCCCCAGCACACATTTGACAAGGTTCAAGTGTTACATAAATGGAACAGCTTTCCAAGTATTTTCCACCGATGTAGTTTGATGCAGAAGTTATTGCAAGAATTTCTGCATGAGCGGTTACATCGTTTAGAGCTTCAACCATATTATGCGCCCTTGCAATAATTTTGTTATCAGCTACAATCACAGCACCAATTGGGACCTCTCCTTTTGATAGTGCTATTTTAGCTTCATCTATTGCCTTGGTCATAAAATAATTATCGTCAAATTCTATTTTCATTGTATTTTATTGATATTCAACTCCGGTTATTTTGTTATAAACGTTCAGTGCCTTCCTGTCAGAAAGAGAAGCCACATAATGACATATTTCAAGTAAACGGGAATAAAGATTGTCATGATTTAAATTTGTTGTTGAGGGTAATAATTTTATGATTAAATCATCATAACTAGTTTGAGAACCTTCATAATATCTGTTCACAGAAGAAATAAAAGTATCTAATAATTTATTAATAATATTATAGCCTGCTACCTCTTTCTCAATTACCTCTTTTGATTCATAAATTTTCTCAATACTAATTTTTATAATATCAGCAATTTGAGGTTTGAACTTACTTTTTTTAAGAAGAGCTACATTAAATTTTCCATTCAAAATATCATCTTCATTATCTATAAATATTTGAACTGCTTCGTTAATTAATGTGTTAATTGATAAAGCTCTTAGGTAACTTACTCTATCAATTGTATTGTTTAAAGAATGATATTTTTCAGTATTAATCGAATCCCTAACTAGATTAATTAAATATTCTAATGCATAATCCTCGTCTA
>VMCO01000015.1 GCA_008081325.1 Flavobacteriaceae bacterium | reverse complement strand
GAAGAGTGGTGTACTGGCTTTTTAACTAGTGGAACTTTTTGAAGTTCAGTATTAATATTGTTAAATTCTATAATATCATCACTAATATCTTCTGTGTCATTGTTTAAATAATTAGCAAAATTTAGAGTGTATATATCTTGAGATAATAAGCTAGTATAATTATCAATTGATAAGCTTACTCCATTGACACCTCTAAAAATATCTCCTCTTTTTACCTTAGCTAAATCAGCTGATGAGCCTTCATTAACATACCTAACAAAACCAAATATTTCATTATTTGAATTTGGTACATAGCTCAATCCATAGTTAAGACCATTTGAAATACTGGTTCCAGATAAATATTGTTCAAACTCTACATAATTGTCGACTATCACACTAAATTTATCAATATTTTGTCTGTCAAAAATTAAAGATTCAAATAATTCTTCGGGGTATTCATAACTGTTTAAATAAGTTGCATACTCTTGAGAATCACTAAATCTATTGTTTGATAAATCGTTAACTTCTTCTTTATATAAATATGCGGCATTCATTCCCTTCCAAACAAAATCGTTTATTTCACTCGCAAATGCCCCATTATCATCTGCATCTTCAAAACAACTTAAAAAGAGAAAAGTGGTAATTACAAGTAAAAAAAATCTGACCGAATTCATCAATTAAATTTAGTGAATTCCTGTAAAGTTTTCTGGCGTTATTTTTTTTAATTCTTCTTTTACAGACTTTTCAATCTCAAGAGAATCAATAAATCTATGAATACTAATCTTATTAATTTCTTTATTTGTCCTGGTAAGTTCTTTCAATGCTTCGTAAGGCTTAGGGTAATTAATTCTTCTAAGAATTGTTTGAATTGCCTCGGCCACAACAGCCCAATTATTATCTAAATCCTCTTTTATTTTAGATTCATTTACGATTAGTTTATTAATTCCTTTAATCGTTGATTTAAACGCAATTATTGTATGAGAAATAGGAACGCCAATATTTCTTAAAACTGTACTGTCTGTAAGATCTCTTTGAAGCCTAGAAATTGGTAATTTTTCCGAAAGATGGTTAAATATACTATTGGCATAACCGAGATTTCCTTCACTATTTTCAAAATCTATGGGGTTTACCTTATGAGGCATTGCTGAACTACCAATTTCACCTTTTTTAATTTTTTGTTTAAAGTAATCCATTGAGATATAAGTCCATATGTCTCTGTTGAAATCAATCAAAATAGTGTTTATTCTCTTTAAATTATCAAAAATTGCAGCGAGATTATCATAATGTTCAATTTGAGTTGTAGGAAAAGAGTGTTTTAACCCTAATTTTTTTTCTATAAGATTTTTAGAAAACATTATCCAATCGAATTCTTTATAAGCAACATGGTGAGCATTAAAATTTCCAGTTGCACCACCAAATTTGGCTGAAATAGGAATATTTTTAAGCAGAGTCAATTGTTCGTTGATTCTTACGATAAATACATTTATTTCTTTACCAAGTTTAGTAGGGGAAGCTGGCTGACCATGAGTTCTTGCAATCATTGAAATATTTTTCCAATCACTGGAGATTTTTTTAAGTGAGTTTAAAAGTATTTCTAACTGATTAAAATACACTTGATCAAACATTTCCTTTAAACTAAGAGGTATAGCTGTATTGTTAATATCTTGAGAAGTCAAACCAAAGTGAATAAATTCACTAAAACCCCCAATATTTAATTCGCTAAATTTTTCTTTTAGGAAATATTCTACAGCTTTAACATCATGATTGGTTACTTTTTCAATTTCTTTAATCTTCTTTGCATCTTGGTTAGAAAAATTTAGATAGATTTCCCTTAATAGGACAAATTTAGATGAATCAAAATTTTCCAACTCAGGAATTTTAAATTCACACAAGCTTATGAAATACTCAACCTCAACAATTAATCTATATTTCATTAATGCTTTTTCAGAGAAAAAGTCATTTAACTCAGATGTTTTAGAAGCATATCTACCATCAATAGGTGAAATTGCATTTAAACTGTACTCACTCATAAACGAAATGTTAAAGATTTGCAAAGTTAATCAAATTATTACATTTTATGGTTAATTTTGCTCGTCTATGAAGCGAATTGATATCATATGTTAACTTTAAGAGATTTAATTTCAAAAACATTTTCAGCACTAAGAGGTCACTGGTTTCAAGCTGTTTGTGTTGTTTTTGTTTTTAATTTGATGATTGGTGTAGTTAATTCAATCCCTGGTGTTGGAACTTTTTTAAGTTTGATCATTAGTGGACCTTTGACAATAGGAATTTGCATTTATTCACTTAATATCATTAGAGATAATTTTCCAAAGGCTGAAGACTTAATTTTTGGTTTTAAGTTTAATTTAGGTAATGGGATTTTAGCATACTTTATTTTAACACCTATTATAGTTGTGGGTGGCTTTTTGCTAATGTTGTTATTTCTTACTATTAATTTCTTTATTTATCTTCTTATTTTGTCGGTTTACTATTCTCAATCATTTGAAGCTTTCACATCAACAACGGATTGGGAGGCTCTCTTAAGCCCTTTTCGATTATTTTTCGATTTTGGAATTTTAAATTCGATTTCTTTGATTTTATTTCTAATTATTAGTTTCTGTTTTTCTCTAATTCTTCCTTGGATTATTGCATCTCTTCCGTTTGCCATGACATTTTACATAATGGCTGATGATACTTCTATTGATGCTTGGGATGCAATTCAAGAAAGTTGGAAGATGATGAAGGGATATAAAAGAACTTACCTATGGCTTAATATTGTATTGATATTTGTTATGATTCCTATTTCAATATTTACTTTATTTCTTGGGCTTTTATGGTTTATACCTTTTTCATGTGTGATTTCTGCAGTGTTTTATGAAGAAATTAAATTAAACAGCAAAAAAAATACTCAGTTAATTGATTAATTTTTTATTGTTTTGTTGAGTACTTTATATTCCTCATAGCATTCACTTATAGCGTCTAATACTTGTAAATCATTTGCTTTTGAAATGAACTCATCAGAATAATTACATTGTGTAATTAAAAAATCAAGATCAATTTTATCAATATCTAAAAGTTCAATAAGCATTTCTCTGTCAAACCTATTTGATAGAGCGTTTCTAATTTGATCATCACTTTTCATTTTTTTCAACTTTCTCAGTTGATTTGGTTCCCTTCCAAATATTTGATAAAGAAAATCAACAGGATTAAAAATGGCATTCAAGGCCTTTGTGACAGCACTAGTTGGGCGAACACTCGATTCGTATCCTACATTAGGTAAACCAGATATACTATATCTGTAGTTATTATTTATTGGTACTTGTTTAATATCTAGTTCAAGATAACCAGTTAACTTCATTTCATAAACAACCACTTCTTCAAGAGCCAGAGCTAGCTCTGTTAATTCTATAGTAGTGTCAGTGCCAAAGTTAATCCAGTCATTAGTTACTCTAACCTTAATGGATTTATATCCTAAATATGAAAAATGTAAAGTGTCATTGACCTGAGCACTTATTTCAAACTTACCCTCTTTACTGGTTGCTGTTCCAACAACTTTATTAAGATTAACAATATTTACGTTTTCGAGAGGTAGACTGGTTTTTGAGTTTAAAATAGTACCACTAACTAACTTATTCTCTTGAGAAAAATTCATTATCGTAAAGAAAAATAAAAAAATAATGAGGGGTATTCTTTTCATATGTTAAATATATATACTAATCAGATTAAACATAAATCAAATACTAATAAAGATTTGTTAAATATTCGATTAGTTTTTTCACTGCTTTTGCACGATGAGCGATTAGGTTTTTTTCATTAAGGCTCATCTCACCAAAAGATTTTTGTTTGTTTTCTGGTATAAAAATTGGATCATAACCAAAACCTTGGTTTCCAATTCTTTTGAG
>VMCO01000122.1 GCA_008081325.1 Flavobacteriaceae bacterium | reverse complement strand
GTCTCTCCATCAGAAATATTGTCAGATGTTATTGGTTTTGATTTGATATTACTAAAACCTATCCTGTCAGTTATTGATTTAATAATTCCTTTTAAAAAGAAGTAGTCAGATTTTTTTTCAAGCGTATTCCAGTGATTGTCATTTTTGAATCCGCAAATAAATAATGCAAGTTTTTCGATTTCAACATATTTCCCATCATCACTTTTGTGATATTCTTTACCAACTTCAAATAATTTTAAATTATTTTTTTTCCGGTTAATATTATATTTTAAAACATCTAACCCTGAAAAAATCATAGAACTTCGAAGTTGTGACTGGTCAATACTTGAGTAATTTAGTATATCAACATTTTTTAATCCTTTAGTGTTTTTATTGAGACTATTTTTTTTGTCAGAAATTAAGGAGTTGGTCATTATCTCGTAAAAACCTAAAGAGACTAGATGGTTAGATATTAAATCTATCAGTTTATTCTTATGGTTATTTTTTTCAAGAATTATAGATTGATTTATCTTAATAGATGAATTAATATTATCATATCCGAATATTCTTAAAATTTCTTCAATCACATCAGCTTCTCTTTTCACATCATTTCTGTAGTTTGGTATAGATAATCCAAGGTTGGATTCGGTAATGCTATTGATCTTAATGTCAAGTGAACTGATAATGTTCTTGACGACTTCTTTTTCAATTTTTTGGCCAATTGTTTTTTCAATTTTTTCAAAACCCAATATTATTTGAGTGTCTTCAAAAGGTTTTGGATAAAGATCAATTAAATCACTGGATACAATCGACCCAGTACAAATCTCTTTAATCATCAAAACAGCTCTTTTTAGAGCATATTTTGTTGTATTTGGATCTATTCCTCGTTCAAACCTGTAGGATGAATCTGTGCTTAAATTATGATGTTTTGCACTCTTTCTTACAGTTACAGGATCAAAAAATGCGCTTTCAATAAATATAGTGCTTGTTTTTTCTGAAATTCCTGAATCAATTCCACCAAATATTCCTGCTAAACATAAAGGTTTTTTTGAATCAGAAATTGTTAAATCGTTTGAATTAATAAGTCTTTCAATGTCATCTAGTGTTTTAAACTTTATTTCTTTTTGATATTTCTTTACATTTATTGTTTGACCTTCAATTTTATCATAATCGAATGCATGAAGAGGCTGGCCAATGTCATGCATAACATAGTTCGTTATATCAACAATATTATTGATAGGAGATAATCCAATGGAAATAATTTTATTTTGAAGCCATTTTGGAGATTCTTTAACAGTAATATTCTCCATTACTATTCCACAGTATCTAGGGGTTGAAATTATATCGTCAACATTAATTTTTATTTTTTTTGTTCTTTTATCTATAGCAAAATTGCTAACAGATGGTGTTTTAAGCTCTAAATTATTTCCTTCGTGAATAAGTTTTACTCTAAGATCTCTTGCAACACCAAAATGGCTCATAGCATCAGCTCTGTTTGGAGTAAGGCCAATTTCAAAAATCCAGTCAGTTTCAACATTAAAAATTTCTGATAGAGGAGAGCCAGCTTCATATTTATCATCAAGAATCATAATCCCATCATCATATTCCCCAAGGTTAAGCTCGTCTTGGCCACAAATCATACCGTTGCTTATTTCTCCTCGAATCTTACTCTTTTTTATTTTGAGTTTCTCATTATTAGGGAAAAGTGTGGTGCCTACAGTTGCAACTGCAACAGTTTGATTTTTATCAACATTAGGGGCTCCACAAACTATTTGAAGAAGTTCATCTCCTCCTACATCGACAGTAGTTATGTTAAGTCTGTCAGCATTTGGGTGTTTTTTTATTGATTTAGTTTTCCCAACAACAACTCCATTTAGTCCACCAGGGATAGATTCAAACTTGGTAATTCCCTCAACTTCTAGACCTAGGGAAGTTAATTTATCTCCAATTGATTCGTGATTTTCGTTAAATTCTAAGTATTCTTTAAGCCAGTTGTAGGAAATTTTCATCAAAATTTATTTCAATTAGTAGCAAATATAAGAATACTATTAATCTAATGAAATCAAAAGTTTTAATATAATCTTGAGTAAAGAAAACATAGTTTAATTTCATTAGCTTATATACTCCCAAATATCTTTTTTTTGAATAATTTTATTTAGAGTCCTGAGTATTAATGAATTGTTAGTGTTTTCAAGATTAGGATCTTTAGAGAGGATTTTTTCTACTAATTTTCTAATTTTCATAATTAATTTAGTGTCAGAAATAAGATTAGTTACTCTCAAAGGCATATCTCCGCTTTGTTGTGTTCCCATAATATTTCCAGGACCTCTCAGTTCTAGGTCTTTTTCTGCAATAATAAATCCATCGTTTGTATTTACCATTGTCTCCATTCTAATTTTACTTTCCTTAGTTTTTTTAACACCAGTAATTAGAAAACAAAAGCTTTGATGTTTTCCTCTTCCAACCCTTCCTCTAAGTTGATGAAGTTGAGACAGCCCAAATCTTTCAGCACTTTCTATAATCATTACCGTCGCATTTGGAACATCAACGCCTACTTCGATTACTGTTGTTGAAACCAATATTTGAGTTTTATTCTCTATAAATCTTTGCATCTCATAGTCTTTATCCTCATTACTCATCTTTCCATGAACAATTGAGATTTGGTATTCTGGCATAGGGAAATCTCTTGAGAAAGTTTCATAACCATCCAAAAGATCTTTAAAATCTAATTTTTCACTCTCTTTAATTAAGGGGTATACAACGTAAGCTTGTCTTCCTTTTTTTATTTCATTTTTTAAAAAATCAATTAATTTTAACCTCTTATTATGAGTTTGATGAATTGTTTTAATGAATTTACGACCTGGAGGTAATTCATCGATTATTGACATGTCTAGGTCGCCATAAACAGACATGGCTAGAGTTCTTGGAATTGGGGTGGCGCTCATGATTAGTATGTGTGGAGGTAGATTGTTTTTGTGCCATAATCTACTTCTTTGAGCTACTCCGAATTTATGTTGTTCATCGATAACAGCTAATCCTAAATTTTTAAATTCAACAGTGTCATAAATTAAAGAATGAGTTCCTATAAGCAAGTCTATTTTACCTTCTTTTAATCTTTCTTTAATCTCTTTTTTATATGAAGCTTTACTTGATCCAGTCAGAACTTTAACATTGATTTTCAATGCTTTACACATATTTTTAAATTTGTTATAATGTTGATATGACAAAATTTCAGTTGGAGTCATTATACATGCTTGAAAGCCATTTCCGATAGCAATTAATGCTGACATGAAAGCGACAATTGTTTTACCTGATCCTACATCACCTTGAAGTAGTCTGTTCATTTGAGCACCACTCCCTAAGTCTTTTCTGATTTCTCTTAAAACTCTTTTTTGTGCGCTGGTTAAATCAAAACTTAACTGTTCATCATAAAACTTTTCAAATTTATCTCCAATCATATTAAAAGGATAACCTTTAATTTTTTCTTTTCTTAAAATATTCTTTTTTATTAATCTAATCTGTAAATAAAAAATTTCTTCAAATTTTAATCTGTTAACAGCAAATTCTAATTCTTTTGAAGATCTTGGTTTGTGAATACATATGATTGATTCTCTTCTACCCATTAATTTATACTTATCTATAATGTATTTTGGCAAATTCTCAGTTATATGTTTATTCACATTAATTAATACTTCCTCTATTAATTTTGAAAATACTTTGTTTGTGATCCCTTTTTTGTTAAGATTTTCTGTAGAAGGATAAACCGCAAATAAGCTCATCCTTTTTTTTAGATTGATTTCATTATATATTTCAAGCTCTGGGTGAGGTATTGAAAGATTTCCTTTAAAATCATTAATTTTTCCAAAAACTATATATGTTTTATTTAATTTAATGGACTCTATTAGCCATTTGTTGGTTTTAAACCACACCAATTGTATAATGCCTGTATT
>VMCO01000132.1 GCA_008081325.1 Flavobacteriaceae bacterium | reverse complement strand
AAACTTAAGATTTATTTCTTTAATTGCTTCGTTAAGATCCCAAGCCATTTTTGAAATCTTATCAACTGGCTGCTCAACTTTTTTAATAGCTTGAGCAACATATCTCATTTTGTTACTTACCTCAGATAACTTTCTGGAATATTCTCCTATTTCAGCTTGCAATTTTGCAACTTTTCTCTGGAATTCAACTTTAGCAAGTCTATCATCGGCTGGCATAACAGTGTTATTTAAAGCCACAACATTAAAGCTTTTGGCATCAACAATTTTAGTTGTTTCCCCTGCCTCTAGTAAAGACATATCTATTGTATATGTTCCAGGACTAACCAATGTACCTTCAGAAACACCAGCAAATGGATTATAGAAAGAGGAAGTGTTAAGGTTAATAGGACTATTATCCTCATACCTTAAATCCCATTGAAATCTACTTAAACCTTTTGAAGGTTTTTTGTAGATTTTTTTGACAACATTATTTTCACTGTCTCTTATTGTAAAAACCAATTCAGGTTTTGCTTCATTTAATTCATTATAAAGCTCTTCATATGACGGATATGAAACATCCTTCTCATCTTTAATTAGCTTTTTCTCTGTTTTTTGTCTTTTAGATTTTAAACTTTCAAATTTTTTATCGTAGTTATATGTGAAAATAGCTACAGGGTCTAAATTTTCAGCTAAATAAAAATTATCCCCTTGAAATGCTTTCCCTGGTAATCCTAACGGAGCAGCTTTTTCCCACATTAGAGCATCACGAACATCAAATATTTTTGCATCCACACTTGAATCTGAGTTCTCAACACTTCTTAGAACTGAATAATCATCCATAACAAAAAACCCTCTACCAAAAGTTCCTAAAACTAAATCATTTTCTCTTCTTTGAATAGCAATATCACGTACAGCAATAGTAGGTAATCCATTTGAAAGCTCTTTCCATCTTCCACCTGAGTCTGGAGAAAAGAAAACACCAAATTCAGTACCACAGAAAATTAAATCATGGTCAACATGATCTTCTTCGATTGAATATACACTACCTCTTTCAGGTAAATTACTGCTTATTGATTTCCAAGAATTCCCTTTATCACTGGATTTAAATAAATATGGTTTAAAATCCCCATACTTGTGGTGATTAAATGCAACATATATCACATTTGTATCGTGTTGTGATAAATAAACAGAGTTAACATAAGATTGGGTTGGTGCTCCTGGAATATTGTCAATTCTTTTCCAAGTATTACCGGAGTCTTCTGTAATCTGGATTAATCCATCGTCAGTACCAATAACAATTAAATTTTCATCAATTGGAGACTCTGAGAGCGCTACAATAGTTCCATAAGGAGATGTTGAGCCGTTTTTTTCAACAGCATCAATACTTAGGACTCTATCATAAACCTTTAGCTTATTCCTGTCTATCTGTCTCGATAAATCATCACTTATTACGTTCCAACTATTTCCGTAGTCATCAGATCTAAAAACTTTATTGGCAGCAAAATATAGTCTACCTGACTTGTGTTTACTTACTGCTAAGGGTGCATCCCAGTTCCATTTATAATCTAACTCACCTTTTCTAGCTATTGGCTTAATTCCTACTTCCTCACCGCTTAATTTATCAAATCTTACTAACCAACCATATTGAGATTGTGCATAAACAATATTTGGATTTTCAGGGTCTATTTGAGACTCAAAACCGTCTCCACCATGAGTAATAAACCAGTCTTGATTAGATATACCATGGGAATTATTAACCCTCGATGGACCTCCTATACTGAAATTATCTTGAGTCCCTCCATAAATATTGTAGAAAGGCTCAGCATTATCAACTGCAACTTTGTAAAATTGGGTCACAGGTAAATTCTTTTTAAAATCCCATTTTTTTCCAGAATCAAAAGTTTCATAAATACCTCCATCACATCCTATAAGCCAGTGTGAATTATTATTAGGGTTTATCCACATAGCATGATTGTCAACATGTTTGTAATCCTCACCTACGTTTTTAAAAGACTTTCCACCATCATGTGTTACAGACATCCATGTATCCATTATATAAACAACATCCTGGTCAACCGGATCTGCAAAAATTTCTTGATAATAATTACCGCTAGTCACTTTTCCACTTTGTTTAACCCATGTTTCACCTCTGTTAGTTGATTTGTAGAAACCTCCTTTTCTTTCTGAAGCTTCAACAATTGCATAAATAATTTCTGGATTAGCATCAGAAATATCCATACCAATTCGTCCAATTTCTACACCTGGAAGTCCTTTGTTTATTTTCTTCCAAGTTTTACCACCATCTGTTGATTTATGTAATCCTGAACCTGGACCACCACCAACATAAGTATAAACATGCCTTCTTCTTTGATGGCTTGCTGCATATAAAACTTCAGGATTTCTGGGATCCATATGGATTTCGTTAAATCCTGTATGCTCATCGATAAATAATATTTTATCCCACGAGACTCCACCGTCTTCAGATTTATATATACCTCTATCACCACCTTTACTCCATAAAGGTCCATATGCAGAAACATAAACTACGTCTGAATTTTCTGGATGCACTATTATATTACCAATATGTTCAGAATTTTTCAATCCCATATTTTTCCAAGATTTACCACCATCAACTGATTTGTAAACCCCATCTCCGTATGCAACTGATCTTTGATTATTATTTTCACCTGTTCCTACCCATATTACATTAGAATTATTAGGATCTATCGTAACACAACCAATAGAGTATGATGACTGACTATCAAAAATAGGAGTATAATCCACTCCCCAATTAGAGGTTTTCCAAACTCCACCAGAAGCGACAGCAACATAATATTCAAATGGATTATCTGGATTTACTGCCAAATCTGAAATTCTTCCTGATGTTAGAGCAGGACCTACTTCCCTCCACTTAAGAGCACTTACTGAAGTTTCATCAAGAGGATTTGATTTTTCTTTTTTCTTTTTTTGAGAATATGCATTGGAACTAAAAATGAACAATGCAATTAGTAATATATATTTTTTCATAAGTTAAATTAATTGAGTCTTCTAAAATACTAAAAAACTAAGATCTTGACATTGAAGTTTGTTTTTTTTGGCTTTAAAAAAATAAGACATAACAATATCTTAAATATTAATCGAA
Source organism: Flavobacteriaceae bacterium (assembly GCA_008081325.1). Classification (GTDB taxonomy): domain Bacteria; phylum Bacteroidota; class Bacteroidia; order Flavobacteriales; family Flavobacteriaceae; genus MED-G13. The sequence continues at coordinate 839 of VMCO01000132.1, read as the reverse complement.
AAAAAATTTATATAATTGAAAATAACATAAATACAACTAACTATGAAAAATTATTTTTTTACTCTAATACTATTTTTTTCTTTTAGTCTAATTACGGCGCAAGAAGAAGATGTTGTTGGAAATGGAGCCAACTATATACAGGTTGATTACATTAAAACAGTGCCTGGTAAAAACTATGGTCAAATTTTAAATGAAAAATGGGCTAAGCTTGCTGAAAAAAGAATCAAAGAAGGAACTATTGTAGGATGGGATGCATGGTGGAATATGAATTCAACTGATGAGTCGAACCACGACATCATGCTTGTAACTTTAATTAAGGATATCGACAGCATCGGAGCTGGATCTGGAATTTTAAGAGCATTTCCAGAAATGACTGAAGAAGAGGTTGTCGAATTTAACAAAACAAATAGAGAAGCTAGAAAAATAGTTAATTCAACTATTTATAAAGTAGTAGATAATTACTTCAAACAAGATTCTGTTCCAAATATTGCTGTTGTTAATTATATGAAGGTAGCACCTGGAGATGAATTTGAGTATGAAAAAATGGAAAAAGAGTATAAATCATTTGTTGAAGAATCCCCAAAAGCTGGCTGGGCAGTACACAAAAGAGTTGATCGAGTTGGAACTAGCCTTAACAATAACTACATAACTGTAGATTTTTACAATAAAATGTCAGAAATGATGTCAGAAAGAGGACCTACTTTGGAAATGTCTGAAGAATTTGCTGAAGATTACAAAAAAATGAATCAACTTAGAAGACATGTTTACAGTGATACCCACTGGAATTTTATATCTCTAAGATAATAACTAGACCTTTTTATACAAAAAGCCTCCTTTAG
>VMCO01000172.1 GCA_008081325.1 Flavobacteriaceae bacterium | reverse complement strand
TAATTATCAAATTTAATTCGTCATTATTAGTTAATTTGAAGTGGATATCTCTTGGAGAGCTACCATCATACAAAAAACAAAGATCTACTGGAGGATCTGTTTCTGTCCCACATGATGAATTGTTACAATTTTTTATATTAATTTTTTTTAAATCTTTTGTGAAACCATCAACTTCTGTTAATGATGATATGGTAGAATTAGAAAATGCATTATTACAATTAGTATCTGAATTTCCAGTTCCACTCCAGCAATTACATCTTCTATTTAAATTAAGGTCACGCCATTTAATATTTGAACTATCAGGCTGATATAATTTTATTTGCATATCATTACCCACATTTTCTAATCTCACTTTGTAATGTTTTCCGTCACTAAATGCTTTGAATCTAATTCTTTCTAAATAACTTGTTATTGTTTCTTTGTTAGCTCTAAAATTTGACCCAGTATCTACACTTGTAAAACTCACATAACCTATTCCAGAAAATATTCCTAATATTGCTACAATGACCAATAGCTCGATCAAAGTTATTCCTTTAGATGTAGTTAAATGACTCATGTCAAATTACTATAATAAATTCAATGTTATTTGATTATAAGACCCCCAATTTGGGGAGGGTTACAGAGTTTAACGAGTCAATTAGAAGTAAATAATAGTTCTTAGCTAGCAAATATATGAATGAAAAATTAGAAAATTTAAAAAAAAAGATATTACTGTTTCTATTAAAAATTTTTTCTCCAATTCTAGGAAAACAAGCAATATCAAAGGAAAATCGTTTTGCTATAGAATTGGATGACGAGGGAATTAGTATTTGTAAATACAATCAAGGTTCAAAAACAATTACAAATCTTCATCATGAAAAGTTTAATTTAGCAGGAAACACATCATTATTTAATGAGGATGATCAAGTTTATTATAGTCAGAAAATTGTTCATATTTTAAAAGAGCAAAAATTACTTGAGAAGGAAGCAACAGTAATTTTGCCCACCTCCGAAACAATTATTAAAACAATCAATATCCCACTTATGGATCAAGAAACATTTGATCTTCAAACAAGTGATATTGAGTTTTGGAAAACATTTGAAGAATTGTCAGATATTATTGACAACAAGATATTTAGTTTTCAACCTTTAGCAATTAATGATGAAACGCAAGAACAGGAAGTAGTTATCTGTTTAATTGAAAGAGAAAAAGTTGAAAAATTAAATAAAATATTAAGACAATCAGGTGTTAAACCTACAATTTATGAACCGAAGTGTTTTTCTTTAATTAATACAATTTTTGCAAACCAAAAAGATAACAAATCTAAAGAATTTGCTTTTTTGGAATATGGAGAAAAAGAAAATTACTTAATTACAGTTACACAGAATAAATTCGTTTTTGCTATAAATAATATTACACGAGCAGATATAATTCTAATTAAACAATTAGAAAAAATGCCTGATCCATCAGGTCCATTTTGGTCGGAAGTTTTTGAAAGATCTATTCAAGATGTTAGAGGAAATTTAATGGATGATGAGTGGAAGGGGAGTGAAGAAAAAACGACAATATTTAGAAATTTGTATGTTCATACTGATCTTGAACAAAGTGAAAAATATCTAAATGGATTACAATCTAAGTTACCTGATTTTACAATAAAACCTTTAACACTAAATAATGCAAAAAGTGATGAAAGCAAATTTGAAAACATTTTAACAAATAAAAAAATTAAATTTTCAAAAAAATTAATTAAAAAATTTAATCAAGATAATATTTTAGAGGATAAATTATATCCAGTAATTGGTGCATCCTTAAGATTATTTAACCCCTTCAATATAAAAGAAAATTTATTTTTACGATTTAAACAAAATTTATATCCGTACAAAGATCAATTGACAAACAATAGAAAGATACAAGCAACAAGTGGATCTTTATCTATGGTTTTAATATTGCTGTTATTAATTTTTTCATCAATCATTGGTTTAAATATTCCAAAGTATTTGGAGAAAAACCAATTACTTGCCTCACATCCTGTTGTTGTAAATGATTATAACTCTTTGATGGAGGAGATTAAAACTTCTAGTTCTAAAGTAAAAAAAATTGAAAAAGAAAAAGAACTTGCTGAAAAATTAATTGTTAAAACTGACAATTTTTCTAGGATAATTATAGAAACTCCAAAAATTGTTCCTAATGGTGTTGAATTACAAAAAGTAGATTATATCAAAAATGACTCTGTTGTTTTTTACGAAGGCTATGCATTAACAGATTATGATTTAAATTTATTTTTAAATAACATCAAAAAAAGAGTTGGAAATCCTGACATTACTAGCTTGAGCTTAGCGGAACTTACAGAAACTATCGAAATAAACAATGAAGGTGATGAGGAAGATCAACAAATAATCGTACCATCAGAAGATGTTTTAAAACTAAGAAATTTTAAAATTAAGGTGGAACTATGATCAAATTATTAAGAAGTAAAAAACTCAAAAGAGTTAAGAGAGTTCCAAAACTCAAGAAATTTAAATTTGAGGATGAGCAAAAAACTTTAAATTCAAAAAGTAATTATATGAAATTCGTCTATATAATTATTTTGGCTATAAGTTTTTCAGTAGGTAACTTTTTTGTAATTAATCCTACAATCCAAAAAGCAAATTTGATTGAGAGTGATTACAATCAGAAAAAGAATTTTATAAATACTAGCAACGAATTAAGAGCGTCAATTGTAAGCAAAAATAAAAAAGTAGAAAAAGAATTTTCTGAACTTCAAAAATCTTTTTTCAAAAAAGAAGAACAGGAAAAGTTTTACAAATTATTTTCTGAGCTTGCTATGGATAACAAGCTTAAGATTTTAACTTTAACAAAGGCAAATGAAGATTTTTATAAAGAGCCAAAAAAAGATAATCCAGCTGAATTTAATATTTACAATCAATACACCCAAGTATCTTATGATGTAGAGATAATAGGAAATTTTATAGACTACATGCGATTTGTGGAGGATTTAAAAAATATTAATAAAAGCATGGTCACTGACAATGTGCAAATTAACAAAGATGGAGATGGTATAATTAAAATTACTTCTAAAATTTTAATTAACTTTAAAAACTCATGAAAAAATTTTTTATTTTAATTTTTATATTTTTTTCAACAAATGTTTATTCGGATAATCTGAGAGATCCTTTCTATAAAGACTTAAAAAATGAAGTTTTAAAACGTCATAGTCTATCAAGTGCTTCTCCTTATTCTGTTCAATCATTAAAATTAGTTGCAACTTTACTTGCTCCAAAATTTAGTAATTTAGAAACTTTAAGGAAACAAAATAAAATTCCTAAAAATTATTTTAAAAGTCTTGCCCTAATAGAATTACCTGGAAGCGAAGATCATGTGGTTGTTTATGAGGGCCAAAAAATTGGACCAAGGAGTGCAGTTATAAAAAAAATAACCAAAGATAAAGTATTTTTAGTTGAAAATAATAAACAAATAATAATGGAGATTGTTCAATGAAGACTATTTTAAATATAAAAATTTTTACGTTAATTTGTCTATTATTTCTGTCAGCTTGTGCTGGTAAAAATGCCAGAAATACCGATGTTCCAAGTGAAATAGTTTTAGAGGAAGTGACAAGAGACGGGCTTACAACTTTAAGTGAAACAGTGAGTTTGGGACCTGATAGTAATTATAATAATGATGTTACAAAACCAAGGAGAGAATTAAAAACATCAATTAATTTAAATGAAAATAAATTAATTCAAAAGCCTGATTTTAATATTTCAATTAGTTTTAAAAATACAAGAGTAACAGATGCCTTACTTGCATTGGGAAATCTTGGTGGAAGAAATATTATTATTGATGAAACTGTAAATGGTTTTTTAAATATTGATATAAACAATGAACCTTGGAATGTTGTTTTCAATTCTATATTAGCTTCAAAAGGTTTGACTTATTCAGGAGATACTGAAAAAGGTTTAATTGAAGTTTTCCCGGATATTCCATCAGAGGAAATTGTATTAAAGAATGAGATCTTTA
>VMCO01000175.1 GCA_008081325.1 Flavobacteriaceae bacterium | reverse complement strand
AGTTGGCCTTCAGAATATGTTTATAAATTCATATATAAATCCAATTCAAAAAATATTGAAATTTTAAAAAATATTTTTAGAGATTCAAATGCTGATTTTAAAATTAAAAAATCAAAAAACGATAAATACACATCTGTTTCTATTAAATTAATGGCTGCAAATCCTGATTTAATTATTGATAATTATAAGAAGGTTGCCGAGAAGATTGAAAATGTGATTTTATTATAATTTCTGCACATATTTTTCGTATTTTGCTCCCTGTTAACCTACCAAATATAAAAAATTGATTGAAAATTTAGAATACAATACGATCAGAGAAGATTTAATTATTCCTGAATATGGAAGACATATTCAGAAAATGATAAATTACGCCTCTTCAAGAGAAACAAAAGAAGAAAGGAACAAATTAGCCAATGCAATTATTTCTGTTATGGGTAATTTACAACCTCACCTTAGGGATGTGCCAGATTTTCAGCATAAATTATGGGATCAGCTTTTTATTATGTCTGACTTTAAACTTGATGCAGATTCACCGTTTGAAAAACCATCAAAAGAAATTTTGAGCGCTAAACCTGATCCTTTAAGTTATCCTCAAAATTTTCCAAAATACAGATTTTATGGAAATAATATTAAAATTATGATTGATGAAGCTGTAAAATGGGACTCAGGTGAAATGAAAGATGCATTAGTATTAACGATTGCTAATCATATGAAGAAGTGTTTCTTGAATTGGAATAAAGACAGTGTAAAGGATCAGGTTATATTTGATCATTTATATGAACTGTCAGAAACTAATATTGACATAAGAGATTCTAAAGAAGAGCTCTTAGACTCAGCTTTATTATTGAGATCAAAGAAAAAGTTTTCTAACAAAAGATTCCCAAAGAAAAATAATAAAAACAGAAAGAGATATTAGTAAAAAGAAAGATGCAAGCTTTTAAAATAAAAGGAGGTAAAAAATTAAATGGAGAGGTTAGACCGCAAGGTGCAAAAAATGAAGCTCTTCAAATTATTTGTGCTACTCTTTTAACTTCAGAAGAAGTTGTGATTAATAACATTCCAGATATAATAGATATTAATAAATTAATATCCTTACTAAAATCTCTGGGTGTAAAAGTAAAAAAATTAAAGCCAAACTCGTTTTCATTCAAAGCAGATGATATTGATTTGGATTATTTAAAATCTGAGCAATTTAAAGTTGATGGTAAAAGTTTAAGAGGTTCAATTATGATAGTAGGTCCATTACTTGCTAGATTTGGTAAAGCCTTTATTCCAAGACCTGGCGGTGATAAAATTGGAAGAAGAAGATTAGATACGCATTTTGAAGGCCTTATAAAACTAGGAGCCAAGTTCACTTATAATAAAGAAGATTATTTTTACGGGGTTGAATCAAAAAAATTAAAAGGAGCATATATATTATTAGATGAAGCTTCTGTTACCGGAACAGCAAATGTTTTAATGGCTTCTGTATTAGCTGAAGGTAAAACAACCATATATAATGCAGCTTGTGAACCTTATATTCAACAGCTTTGTAAGCTTTTGTGCTCAATGGGTGCTAAAATAAACGGTATAGGGTCAAATCTTTTAACGATTGAGGGTGTAAATTCCTTAAATGGTGCAGAACACTCAGTTCTTCCTGACATGATTGAAATTGGAAGTTGGATAGGTCTAGCTGCAATGACAAAAAGTAACATTAGAATAAAAGATGTTAGTTGGGATAATCTTGGGGTTATTCCAAATGTGTTTAGATCCTTAGGAATATCTTTAATAAAAGAGGGAGATGATATTGTAATTCCTGAGCATAAAAATGGTTATGAAATAAGTAATTATATTGATGGTTCAATATTATCTGTATCAGATGCTCCATGGCCTGGGTTTAGCCCGGATTTATTAAGTATAATCCTTGTCATTGCAACCCAAGCTAGAGGAAGTGTTCTTATACATCAAAAAATGTTTGAGAGTAGGCTGTTTTTTGTAGATAAATTGATAGATATGGGTGCAAAAATAATACTTTGTGATCCCCACCGTGCAACTGTTATTGGTCATGATTTTAAATCTTCTTTAAAAGCTACCTCAATGACATCACCAGATATTAGAGCCGGTATTTCACTACTAATTGCTGCACTTTCTGCAAAAGGTGAATCAATTATTCAAAATATTGAGCAAATCGATAGGGGATATGAAAATATTGATACAAGACTCAAGAAACTAGGTGCTTCAATAGAAAGGATTTAGTTTACATCTATCGGTGCTGGTCCATCGATCATAGCTTCATAAACCTCATCACCTTTTCTTTCTTCATATTCTTGAGTTATATCTTTAATCAGCTTCTCGTTTCGGTATAAATCTGACATTGTAATCGCCATAGCTTTTGCTGCATAAATAGTTCCTTTATGACCAATACTCATACCTCCACAAGCAACCACTGCCCAAGAATGCCAAGGAGTATCTATCGGAGCAGTTGTTACCCCTAGATTTATATTAGGAACATTCCAACTAACATCACCTACATCAGTTGATCCACCTCCTGGATTTTCAAGAGTTTCTCTTAGAGGTTTAATTGTTCCATCAATTCCGAGCTGAGGTTTTCCTGTTGAAGCTTGAATGTCTTTTGCAAATTGAATTTCTTTTTCATTGTACTCGATTGGACCTAATAATTCTAAATTTTTTTGCAATAATTTACCTCCAGTTCTGTTTACTAAAACCTCATAGATTCCAGAAATTAATGAAACTTTATAATCAACATTAGCTAAGATTGCGGCTCCTTCAGCCATCTCTACAACTCTTTCGTAAACTGGTTTCATTCCTGACCTTTTAGTATCTCTGACTCTTACCCAAACTTTTGAGTAATCAGGAACAACATTTACAACTTGACCACCGTCCTGTATATGGTAATGCATTCTTACGGTTGGTTGAACATGTTCTCGATAATAATTAATTCCATTGGTGTATATTTCTAATGCATCAGAAGCACTTCTTCCATTCCAAGGATCCATTGAAGCATGAGCAGCCTGACCAAAAAATTCAACTTTAAAGTCTATTAACGCTAGTGATGTCTGAACATCAGCTTCAGTATTTGCAGAGGGGTGCCAACTAAAATTCACATCAACATCATCCCATAAACCGTCTTCTACCATCCATATTTTTCCAAAAAACTTTTCTTCAGAAGGTGTACCAAAAAATTTTATGGTCCCTTTGAGATTACCTTTTTCAATTTGTTCTTTAATTGCAATTGCAGAAGCAAGACTTGCTGCTCCAAACATATTATGCCCACAACCATGTCCGTTTCCACCTTCAATAAGTGGTTTCTTAGTAGGGCTAGTTTCTTGAGATAAACCTGGAAGGGCATCAAACTCTCCAAGCACACTTATCACAGGTTTTCCAGATCCGTACGTGGCTACAAATGCAGTAGGCATTCCCGCAACACCTTTTTCAACTGAAAAACCATTTTTTTCAGCATAATCTGAAAGTAGCTTGGATGATTCAAATTCTTCAAATGATGTTTCTGCAAGTGCCCATATTTTGTCACTGATTGAAATAATCTCCTCTTTATGATTTTCAACTGAGTTTATGATCTCTTTTTTTGTCTTATCCATCTTTTGTGAATAAACAAATGAGGTTAGGAAAAAAATTAAAAGAATAAATAAATGTTTTTTCATATGAATGTATTTACCCTAATATAATAATTTTAGACTAAATAACTTTGATAGGTTTCAAGACATCTTAGTCTTGCACTTTTGTGATCAACTATTTCATTGGGGTAATCTGATGAATTATAGTCTACCCATTTTTTGATATATTTTTTTTCTTTATCAAATTTTATTATTTGAGTATGTGGATTAAAAATTCTAAAATAAGGTGCAGCATCAACACCTGATCCGCTTGCCCATTGCCAATTTCCAATATTACTAGCCATTTCATAATCATTTAGTTTAAGAGCAAAATATTTTTCTCCAAGCCTCCAATCAACTAGTAGATGGTTGCATAAAAAACTAGCAGTAATCATTCTGACTCT
>VMCO01000094.1 GCA_008081325.1 Flavobacteriaceae bacterium | reverse complement strand
TCATGGCCAAGAAGATGAAGACACAGTTAATAATGTTTTGATAGAATTTTCAAAAAAACATAATGTTAAGCTTGTGGCGACCAATAACACTTTTTATTTGGATAACTCTAGTGCTGATGCTCACGATATTTTACTGTGTGTGAAGGATGGAGAAAAACTATCAACTCCCAAAGGCAGAGGTAGAGGTTATAGGTTTGGACTACCTAATAACGAATATTATTTTAAATCTCAAGTCCAAATGAGAGAAATATTTGCTGACATTCCTTCTTCCCTTTCAAATACTAATGAAATCGTTTCAAAAATTGAAGCTTTTGATTTAACAAACGAAGTTTTATTACCAAAATTTGAAATCCCGGATGAATTTATTGACCCAAAAGATAAAAATGATAACGGTAAAAGAGGAGAAAATAATTATTTAAGACATTTAACTTATATAGGTGCCGAAAAGAGATATGAGAATATTGATAAGGAATTAAAAGAGCGAATTGAATTTGAACTTGAAACAATTAAAAACACCGGTTATCCTGGTTATTTTTTGATAGTTGAAGATTTTATCAGAAAGGCTAGAGAAATGAATGTTTCTGTTGGGCCAGGAAGAGGTTCAGCAGCTGGATCTGTTGTTGCGTATTGTTTGTGGATTACAAATATTGACCCAATAAAATACGATTTACTATTCGAAAGATTTCTTAATCCAGAAAGAATTAGTATGCCAGATATTGATATAGATTTTGATGATGTAGGAAGGAATAAAGTAATTAATTATGTCATCGATAAATACGGCGAAAATCAGGTTGCACAAATAATAACCTATGGTACAATGGCAGCCAAATCTTCAATTCGAGATACTGCAAGAGTGTTAGATTTGCCGCTTGGAGATGCAGATAGAATAGCAAAGTTAGTTCCGAATATGACTAAGCTTAGTTCAATTTTTGAAACTGACCATAAAGAACTTAGAAATAAATTTAGAGCAGATGACTTAGATAAAATAAATCAATTATTGAGTATTTCTCAGTCTGATAATTTAGAGTCAGAAACCATAAAGCAAGCAAGGTTACTGGAGGGTTCTTTAAGAAATACAGGAATTCATGCTTGTGGGGTAATTATAACACCTGATGATATAAAAAATTTCGTACCGATTGCAACTGCAAAAGATTCCGATTTATTTGTTACCCAATTTGATAACGCCGTTGTTGAACAAGCTGGTTTACTTAAAATGGATTTTTTAGGTCTAAAAACCTTAACTCTTATAAAGGATACGGTCAAAATTGTTAAAGCCAAATATGGAGTCGACTTAGATCCTGATAATTTTCCTATTGATGATAAAAAAACCTTTGAATTATTTCAAAGAGGTGAAACGGTTGGAATTTTTCAATACGAATCACCCGGCATGCAAAAACACCTCAAGGATTTAAAGCCCTCTGTTTTTGATGACTTGATTGCTATGAATGCTTTGTATAGACCTGGACCCATGGAATATATTCCAAGCTTCATCAGAAGAAAACATGGAGATGAAAAAATTGTCTATGATTTACCGGAGATGGAAGAATATTTAAAAGATACTTACGGAATTACCGTCTATCAAGAGCAAGTAATGCTTTTATCTCAAAAAATTGGTGACTTTTCAAAAGGTGAAGCTGATATTTTGAGAAAGGCAATGGGAAAAAAGCAAAAAGATGTTCTAGATAAAATGAAACCTAAATTTTTAAAAAATTCTGAAAAGAAAGGTTTTAAAACAGAAAAGGTTGAGAAGATATGGAAAGATTGGGAAGCTTTTGCTAGTTATGCCTTTAATAAATCTCATTCAACCTGTTATGCGTGGATTGCATATCAAACAGCATATTTAAAAGCTAATTACCCTGCAGAATATATGGCGTCAGTATTATCCAATAACATGAATGATATAAAAAATGTAACTTTTTTTATGGGTGAATGTAAGAGAATGAAGTTAGAGGTTTTAGGTCCTGATTTAAATGAATCTTATTATAAATTTTCTGTAAATAATGATAATGCAAGTCGTTTCGGAATGGGTGCTATTAAGGGAGTTGGTGCTTCTGCTGTCAAGGCCATTGTAAGTGAAAGGAAGTTGAATGGTCCGTATGAATCAATATTTGATTTATCTCAAAGAGTTGATCTTAGAGCTGCTAATAAAAAAGCTTTTGACAGTCTAGCGGCTGCTGGAGCATTTGATTCGTTTGATATTAATAGAGCTCAATATTTTTACGACAATGGTGACGGGATTACATTTATCGAAAAAATATTAAGGCACGGAAACAAATTTCAAGAAAACAAAAACTCTTCGCAAGTCAGTCTTTTTGCTGGCACAAACGATTTTCAAGTAGCAAATCCATCAATACCGGAAGTTGATCCATGGCCTACTATTGAAAAGTTAACCAAAGAAAAAGAGGTTATTGGTATTTATATTTCTGGTCATCCTTTAGATGACTTTAAAGTAGAAATGGAGTCATTTTGTAATGGTGATGTAAGTGTATTTAAGTCCCTGAAAGATTTTGTTAATAAGGAAATTACAGTTGCAGGTGTTATCACTGAAGTTGAGCACAGAGTGAGTAGACAAGGAAAAGGTTGGGCATTTTTTGTACTAGAGGATTATGTTGACTCGTATAATTTTAGAATTTTTGGAGAAGAATATTTAAGATTTAAACATTTTCTAACCTTAAATAACTTCCTACATATCAAAACTAAGATAGTTGAAGGTTGGTTAAATAAAGAAACTGGAGTTAGAGGGGAGCCAAGAATTCAATATACAAACTTTAAATTATTACAGGATGTTGTTAAGACATTTGCAAAAAAGTTGTCAATTCAATTAAAATTAGACGATATAAAAAATGAAAAAATAAGCTCAATAAAATCTCTTTTAAGTCAACATGACGGAACACACAATCTAAGTTTTGTCGTATATGATGACAAAGAAAAAATTATGGTTGAGATGGATAGTGAAAAACAAAAAGTAAATATTTCTCCTAAACTTCTTAATGAACTTGAAGGAAAAAATATTTTTTATAAATTAAATTAGAGAAAATACTTATTTTTGGCTTTTAAAAAATAAAATTATGGCATTAGAGATTACAGACAGCAATTTTGAAGAAACAGTATTAAAAAGTGATAAACCAGTATTGGTTGATTTTTGGGCAGCATGGTGTGGTCCTTGTCGAATGGTTGGTCCTATAATAGATGAACTTAGTGATGAATATGAAGGTAAAGCTGTTGTAGGAAAAGTTGATATCGACTCAAATCAACAATATGCCGCTCAATTCGGTGTAAGAAATATACCCACAGTTCTTGTATTTAAAAACGGTGAACTTGTTGACAGAAAAGTAGGAGTTTCTTCAAAGAATGATTACGCTCAAGCATTAGATAACCTTATCTAAAAAAATCCTCTATATTTGTTAGTCTAACTAAAGACCATGAAGAGAATAAGGCTGACCATATTACTCATGTTTTTTTGTATGCTCACATTTTCTCAGAGAATAAATTTAATAGATTTTAACTAATCTGATAGCTATGCCCCTGTTTCGGGAGTATCTGTTCATATTAATCCAACAGGTATATTTGAACTTTCAGCTAATTCGTTTGTTTTAGAGTTATCTGCCCCAGGTGGGGATTTTACAAATCCAACAATTTTAGGTACAGTTGATGATTTTTATACACCTCTTATTAATGGTATTTTACCTGCAGATTTATCAGAAGGTCAATATAAATTAAGAATTCGATCATCACACCCTGCTTTGAGTGTTGAAACGGATTTATTCACTGTTGAAAATTCCTCATTTGATTCAGTTCTTACAATTACTTCAGGGATTCAATCTAACACCAATTTTACAGAGTGTCTAAACGATGGTTCAAATATCACTAATCCATACACTGGATCAATGAATCAAGCCTATAATTCTTGGACAAGGAGCATGCCGTCTACCTATATGTTTTTCACATTAACTCCATCTGATTCCTCTAATTCGATCGCTGTTACGTTATATAACAGGTAATCTGGGACAACCTCCCCAATAT
>VMCO01000101.1 GCA_008081325.1 Flavobacteriaceae bacterium | reverse complement strand
AGTATTCTTTTTGGGGATGATTTAGTAATTTATCTCTAACGTATTCATGTGTTGAACCAGGATCTGTTTCTGGTTTAATATTCAAACTTCTCTGCATTGTAAGTGATTGATCCATTGAAAATTTTGATAATTCTTGATCATGATTTTCAAATGTTGTTCCATCACCAGTAATTGGACCTGGCCACATTCCTTCTGCACCTAATGATTTATTTATTGGCCAGAAACCTGCCTGACGAATGAAATCTATTGTGTCTATTAAGATATGGGAGCGAATAATTTTTTGATCCTGAATTTCGTGAGCTTCACAAATTCTCAGATGAATTGTTTTATTATGGGAAGGCACATTTAACCATGAGTTTTTGAATGTGCCAGTTAAGTGAGAAATAATAGAAACAAAAATTTTATTTTGAAAACTCCCACCCATTATTAAATTATCTCTTCTTTCTAAATCGGGAAAGGATTTTAAAAGAGGTGTCCATAATTTCTCTTTTATTTCATCAATCCCCTTTAGGTCATTGATTGGATGAAATGCTCGCACTTCTGCATTTTCATGATATGCATTTCTTAAATTTTGCTCTAAGTTTTCTAGATTTGATTCAGCAATATTTTTTAAAAAAATCCTAATTCTCTTTTTATTCTCTAAGTTTTCCTCAGGTTCAATATTTATAATTTCAGTATCGTCATTAGTGGGGATACCGGTTTTAAAGTTTTCAATTTCTGTCATATTTTACAATTTAGTTACTCACATATCGAGGTAATATTGAATTGATTTATTCAATATTTTGAATATTATTCAATAAAAATGAATAAAATATTATTTTAAAGAAATGTCAATAGATTTAGAAACACGTTTAGCACGATTTAATGAGTTAATACCAAGTAAAGTTCCCTTTGTGGAGGGTAAGTTAAAAGGACATCAAGATAGATTGAATTACTCAGTAGTGGGTCCTGGCGTAAGTGAAGATTCTAAACAAAATGTAAAAATTGCTGAGGAGCATGGGTTTAATATTGGGGCAGTAAGTGCTGCACCGATGAATGGTTCTGGGCTTCATAGTCATACAACAGCTGAAGTATTTATTATCTTTTCTGGTTCGTGGCGTTTTTATTGGGGACCAGATGGAAAAGAGGGTGAGGTTATTTTACATAAAGGAGATGTCGCTTCATTTCCTACTAATATGTTTAGAGGATTTCAAAATGTTAGTGATCAACAAGCATTAATGTTTGTAGTTTTAGGTGAAAATGATCCGGGAGTCATTACTTGGACTCCTTCATTGTTAAAAAAAGCAAAAGAAACTGGAATGGTTCTTTTAAATGATAACTCTCTTATTGATTTAGAAAAAAATCAAATACCTGATGGTAAAAAAGCAATAGAGCCAATCACAGATAATGAATTAACACAATTTGATCATTACACTTCTGAAGAAATTGAAAAATTTGTAATTCGCTATGCAGATCAAAAAAATTATTTTCTAGATGACGAACATTATAATTCAAATTCTATTTTAAATTATCTAGATGATTTCACTATTCATAATAAAGAATTTAAACCATACATTAGTCATAAAACTGGATTTGGACTTACTCTTCTTGAAGGTAATAATGCTCATATCCATTCTTACACCTCATCAAAATCTGAAGTTTATTTATGTTTGGAGGGAGAATGGGAAATTACATGTAATGATAAAAAAGTGTTAATTGGCCCTAGAGATGCGTTCTCCCCTCCAAAAAACTCTACAAGAAGCCTTAAAAATATAAGTAGCGATAAAGGTAGCATTTATATAGTGCGCCAAAAAAATTAAAAGATGCAGGGTTTTGATCAAAAATTTAGAGATCTACCCGATTATATACTAAAAATTACATATCAAATTTGGGAAGACAAGGATGTTGAGTCAATAAGAGAATATTATGCAAAAGGAATTCCAGTTAGGTCCCCTGCTGGAGTTGTGTATGGACCTGATGCAGTTGTGAAAGCAACTTATGCAACTTTAGAAGAATTTCCTGACCGTCAACTTTTAGGTGAAGATGTCATATGGATAGGTAATGAACATGATGGGTATTTATCTTCGCACCGAATTTTAACTAGAGCAACCCACTTAAATGATGGTGTTTATGGAAAAGCAACAGGAAAAAAACTTATTTATAGAGTAATTGCAGATTGTGCATGCAAGGATAATCAAGTGTATGATGAATGGCTTGTTAGAGATCAGGGCGCAATCGTAAGACAACTTAATTTAGATCCAAAAAAATATGCAAAACAAATAATTGATAATCAAGGGGGTGTTGAAAATTGTGCAGTTCCTTTTAACAAAAATACGCCTTTGGATTTAAAATATTCACAATTAAATTTACCGGAAAAAAATTCAGGTTATGAATATGCAGAAGTCCTAAAATCTATATTTAATAAAGATATTAATATAGTTGATAAAACATATGATAGAGCAATAAATCAAGAATTACCAGGCGGATTGAAAGCTTACGGAGTTGAAGAAGTAAAAACTTTTTGGACTTCTCTATTTTCATCATTTCCTGATGCAACATTTTCAATTGATCATGTTAGCTATTTAGAAGAACCAAATCAGTACAGAAAGGCAGCTATTAGATGGTCACTTAATGGTGTTCATTCGGGTTCGGGATATTTTGGAGTACCTAGTCAAGCAGCAGTTCATGTTATGGCTATATCACATGTTGAATTTGGACCACGAGGCATTAAAAATGAATGGATTTTATTTGATGAAACTGAAATTTGGAAACAAATTTTGATGAAAACAGGATAGCTAAAGATTGAACACCAAAATTTTAACAACACATGTAGGAAGTTTACCTCGTTCTAAAGCTTTATCAGAATTACTTTTTGCAAAAGATAAGGGAGATAGTTTTAGTGAAAATGAATTTGATGATGTTGTAAAACAAAATGTAAGTGACATTGTCAAAAAACAACTTGATATAGGTATTGATTTTGTCAGTGATGGTGAAATGAGTAAAATCAGTTATGCTACATATGTTAAAGATAGAATTAATGGTTTTTCTGGTGAAAGTGAAAGAAGAGCGCCAGCTGACTTAGATGCATTTCCTGAATATAAAGATAAAATTGCTAAAAGTGGTGGAACACCTACTTATACCCGACCCTGTTGTACTGGAGAACTCTCAATTAAAAATAATGATGATCTTTTAAAAGATATAAATAATCTATCTTCTGCATTAAGTGCTAATAATCATACTAAGGGCTTTATGAATGCTGCTTCACCAGGAGTCATAAATGTTTTTTTACCTAATAAATTTTACAAAAATGATGACGAGTACCTAAGTAAGCTTAGCGTGATTATGGCAGAAGAATATCAACAAATTACTTCTAATAATTTATTCTTGCAAGTTGATTGTCCAGATTTAGCCCTAGCAAGGCATATGAATTTTAAAGAATTAGATGAAAAAAGTTTTTTGCTGCGAGCAGAAAAACAAATTGAAGCTCTTAATCTTTCACTGGCATCAGTTCCACAAGACAAAATTAGAATGCATATCTGCTGGGGAAATTATGAAGGACCTCATACTTTTGATATTGGTTTGGAAAAAATTTTACCAATAGTACTTAAGGCAAAAAGTAAATATTTATTAATTGAGTCTTCTAATCCAAGACATGCACATGAATGGAAAGTTTTTGAAAAGATTAAATTGCCACAAGATAAAGTTATTGTGCCTGGTGTTATTGACTCTACTTCAAATTTTGTTGAACACCCGGAAGTTGTTGCTGATCGGTTAAAACAATTTTCTACTTTTGTACCAAAGGAGCAAATTATGGCTGGTACAGATTGTGGTTTTAGTACTTTTGCTGGATTTGGAAAAGTTGATGAAAAAATTTGTTATGAGAAACTAATTTCGTTAGTTAAGGGCACTCAAATAGCATCTAAAACGATTTGATTTATAATAAAAAATTAGTAACAATTTTATTAAAAGCTTTTGGCTTCTCTAGCATTACAAAATGAGAAGAATTTTTAATTTCTGTATAAACCGAATATTTAATTTTCTTATTTAATTCATTGTTCATAATATTAG
>VMCO01000134.1 GCA_008081325.1 Flavobacteriaceae bacterium | reverse complement strand
CAAAAGGTGACCCAAAAACACCAACTGCTAATTCTATCCATATTATTAAAAAGAATATAATCACCAGAATTATAGCTATTGTTTTATTTTGATTACTGAGTTTTTCTTTAATATAACTGACTACAGACAGACAAGAGAATATTAATAAACCCGCTATGATAAAATCCTCGGCACCCCAGTTAAAACCTTCAAATAAATTAGTTAATATAAATGGTACTAAAAGTAAAACAAGTGAGTAAATTATATTTTTCATAATTGAAATTTATTTAAAAAAAATGATTAAATGTGTTTAACTAAAGAAAAAATGATTAAATGTGTTTAACTAAAGATTAGTTTTTTTTTAACACATATAAAATATTTATGTGTTAAGTTTGATTAAATTATCGAATTAAAAGCATGAGAATTTTATATATATTTCTTCTTCTATCTTCTATAGTGTTTTCCCAAAATAATATCACAGAATTAGATGTAATAGGCAAGTGGGAGCTTAAGGTCAAAGTAAAACAACTCTTAAAAGAAGAAACCAGAAATTTAGATATGTTAGAAAAGATGGCTGTTGAGTTAGCATCAGGTTTTGCTGAAGATGTTATTGATACAGCTGATATATATGTGCTTTTCAAAAGAAATAATACTGCTACACTTACGGTAGATTTTTTAGAATATGATGAAAAAGAAGAAATTAAATGGTTGATAGTAGATAATGAAATAGTAATAGATGATTCTCTAAACAAAAAAATAAACATCGGCTCAGAAAACAATAAATGGATTTTAGAAGATGACATTCTTTTTCTCAAAGAAAAAAATCAAAAGATTAACAAAAATATTTTCCTAAGAAAAGTTCTTCAATGAGACTTTTGACACTATTCTTTTTTTCTATTAGTATTTGCTTAGCCCAGACTGACAAGAAAACATATTTTACCAAAAAAATTGAAGACAATTTATCTCCCATAATTGATGGAGATATTTCTGATCTTGCGTGGAATCAAGTTGAATGGTCATCTGACTTTATAGAATTTCAGCCTGAAGAAAACACTCAACCTACTAACCAAACAAAATATAAATTATTATATGATAATAATGCTGTTTATATTTTTGTAAAATCAATTAATGATCCCAATGAAATTGTAAACAGACTAAGTAGAAGAGATCAATTAGAAGGTGATGCCATAATGATTGGTATTGATTCTAACAATGATAAACTTTCTTCATTTATGTTTTGTTTATCCTCTGCTGGGACTCAGGTCGATATGTTTGCAAGTGGCAATGGAGATAAAGAGGATGAGAGCTGGAATGCTGTATGGTATTCGAAGACAAAAATTGTTGAGGATGGATGGAATGCAGAATTGAAGATCCCCTTTAGTCAGTTAAGATTTTCAAATAATGAAAATCAAATATGGGGATTTAATATTATGCGAATTGATTTTAAAAAAAATGAGCAGTCTTTATGGGACAGAGTTCCTGCTGGTTCTGCTGGTTGGATTTCTGAAAGTGGAGAAATTAAAGGGATTTCAAAAATAACGCCTAAACTAAATTATGAAATTAAACCATTTTCTTTAGTCGAGTATAATTCTTACGATACTGAACTGGGCAATCCTTTTAGAGACGGATCAGATTTAAAGACTAATTTTGGAATTGATGGCAAGATTAATATAACTAGTGACTTAACTTTAGATTTAACAATTAATCCAGATTTTGGACAAGTTGAGGCAGATCCATCGGCTATTACTCTTGATGGATTTGAAATATTTTTTGATGAAAAAAGACCATTTTTTATTGAAGGTAAAAATATATTTGATTTTAGTTTTTGGGGACAAAATGATAATCTTTTCTTTTCAAGAAGAATAGGGAAATCACCTAGCAGGTATCCATCTCTGAACCAGAATGAATATTCTAGTCAACCTGCTAATACCACTATATTGGGTGCTGTAAAAATATCGGGAAAGACGAATAATGGCTGGTCAATTGGATTACTCGAAAGTGTTACTTCTGACGAATTTGCAAAGATAAGTGATGGTCAAAATACAAGAAAAGAGTTAGTTGAGCCACAAACAAATTACCTAGTTGCTAGAGTTCAAAAAGACTACAATAACAGTAATAGCTATATAGGAGGAATTGTTACAAATACCCGTCGATTTAATCTTGATGAAAACCTGGATTTTTTACATAAGAATGCTTTTTCAGCTGGAATTGATTTTAAACATCAATGGAATAACAAGGATTATTTTTTTGATGGTAAAATAGTTATGAGTAAGGTTAAAGGGAGTAAAGAGTCTATTACTAGAACACAAAATTCAATAGTTCATCTGTTTCAAAGAGTTGATGCTGACCATGTTTCTGTAGATGAAAACAGGACATCACTAACAGGAACTGGAGGAACTTTCACTTTAGGTAGACAAGCTGGAGGAAACTGGACCTACAATGCAGGGTTTGACTGGTATTCCCCTGAACTTGAACTTAACGATATAGGATATTTAAAACAAGCAGATAATAAAATTCAAGCTTTAAATATTGGGTATAGAACTTTAAAACCTACAAAAAATTTCAGATCAATTGAAATTGGTTTTGAGCAATTTTCCACCTACGATTTTCAAGGAAATCATAACCGCACGCAATTCGGATTAAATAGTTTCTTAATATTTAAAAATAATTTTATGCTTCGCTCAATGGCAGCTCATAAGCCTAAAATTTTCATCAACACATACTTAAGAGGAGGACCTCGATGGAGATTTTCAGAGGAAAATTATATTGGTAGCTGGTTAATAAGTGATTCAAGAAAAAAGTTTACTTATACTTTTGGAATGCTTTACAGCAAAGCAAAGGAAAACAATTTTTCTTTTTTTACCGTTGATATGGAATTTAGCTACAGACCCTTTAGTAATTTCTCAATTTCTATTTCACCTGAATACAGAACTAACCCAAACCTATCACAGTATTTAACCACGAGAGAATTTGGTGAAATCAACAGATATATTTTAGGTAGAATAGACAATGAAAGCATATCAACTTCAATTAGATTAAATTACTTGATAAATCCAAATTTATCAATCCAATATTATGGTCAGCCGTTCATATTCAAAGCTAATTATGATCAGTTTAAGTATGTAACTAATTCAACGGCTGAAAAATTAAATGATAGATTCATAGCATATAATCCTGAGCAAATTTCTTTTGAAAACAATACCTACTACATTGATGAAGACTTAGATAATAATATTGATTATAGTTTTGGCAATCCTGACTTTACTAGCGTACAATTTAAATCAAATTTAGTTTTGAGGTGGGAATATAAAGCTGGAGCTGAATTGTATTTTGTTTGGGCTCAAGGAATAAATAATTTTACTGATATCAATAATAATTTATTCGGAAACTTAATTGATAATATTAGGGACTCTCGACCTGAAAACACCTTTTTAGTTAAAGCTACTTTTAGAATTGGTAGTTAATCAAAAATAAAAGTTAGCCCTGCATTTTCTTGTAGTCTTTTTAAAAGTGGCTCACCCAATGCTACTGATGGAGTTAAGATACCATATGTTTCAGGTGTTTTATCTAAAGCAAGACAAACAGCACTTTCAGCTAACATTTTAGAAGTTGATCCATAACCAGGATCCATATCACCAATAACTTTACTGATGTGTATTTTATTTTGGTGTGTTAAATAAAATCGTAGGTTATAGAATCCGCTAATTCTTGTTTTTTCAGAAGGACCCTCACCAGACTTTGGTAAAATATAGTCAACCATTTTTTTTATCAAACTACCTTTTTTTCTGGTTGCTAAAAAAATAGGTATCAAACTAAAATATCCTTTTAGTTTACCCAAAATTCCTTTACCACTTAAAGTTGCTTCGTCGTAAGAAAAGTCTGACCCGTATTTGAAATCAATTAACGCATGACTTCTCCTTACATTTTTTTTTTTTATTCCTGCCATTACAAAAGGTGCTATCCACGAGTTTGAAACTTTATCAAAAATTACACTTTGAAGATCTGCTTTATCTGGCCCAATTTGTTTGTCAATCGGATTAAGGCCATAAGGATTTGTCAAGGTTTTTCGAA
>VMCO01000032.1 GCA_008081325.1 Flavobacteriaceae bacterium | reverse complement strand
AACTTTTCAAACATTTTCCTTAATCTCCAAGCTTTTCTATATCCTTAAGGGATTGCCATTCCAAAATTTCTATATTGTCTATCCTTGGTATTGTGACCTTTTTGCTGACCGATAAACATATAAGTTTGGTCATCTATTTTTCCTAAACCACCTATCATTGCTTTATCATCCTTAAAATTTCTATCACCATGTAGCTCTAAAAAGGTTTCTCCTAAAATATTACTGATATAATCTAAAGTATATGGTCTATCTGGATGTCTAGAAATTTGTACTTTTTGCCAAGGAGATAAATTTGAATAGATATCCTTTATAGTTTCTTTTAATTTTAAACGAATTTTACTACTTGTTTCGGTAACATCAACATTAGATTTTTCTCCAAGATCTAAGCATTCTTTTAGCTGATTGTCTAATTCTTTAATAGGCTCTTCGAAATCAAGATAATTCATCTTCTAGATATTTATTATAAATATAAAAAAGTTAGTAATTATAATCATTTATTAACTCTCTTTTTTATATACATATTTATAAGTACAGAAAATAAAATTAATATTAAACCTATATAAAAAGGTAAGCTCATTTTTTCATTATCACCAAAGAAAATAACAGCTAAAATGATTCCGTAAACTGGCTCTAAATTATATGTTAGAACTACTGAATAGGGGGAGATATATTTGAGTAGATAAACAGATGCCATAAAAGCATATGCTGTACAAATACTTCCTAGTAAAAATATATACAAATAATTAAGAGAGAAAAAATCATCAACCTTAACTAGAGATAACTCATCATTAAAAAACAAAAAAATAGATATGAACAACATCCCTGTAAGAAATTCGTAAAAAGAAATTGAAATAGCGCTATCTTTTTTTACCATTAAACCGTTCAGAACCGAAAATAGAGATGCAAGAAAAGCTGAAATTAGCCCAAGAATAATACCATTCAAATATCGAAACTCTGCATTAAAAATCAGAAAAATACCACAAACTACAAGAAAACCTAAAATAACTTCATAATAAACTACCTTTCTTTTGAAAAGCACTGGTTCAATTAAAGATGTGAAAAATGCAGCAGTAGAAAACATAGCAAGGGTAACGGATATATTTGACTGCTCAATAGCTTCAAAAAAAGTAATCCAATGTAAGGATATCAATAGTCCCAAAAAGGAATATTTTATAAATAAGTTTAAATTTATTTTAAAACTTCTTTTACTGATTAGCATATATATTCCTAATAAGACCCAGCCTATAAACATCCTATGCCAAACAATAACTTCGGATGAATTTGTAATAAGTTCTCCCAAAATAGCAGTAAAACCAGCAATTAAGACTAAGAAATGAAGATGAAAAAAATGCTTAATATTATTTTTTTGCATTGTAAACTAAATAGATTGCTAAAATTCCGAAAAGAATATTTGGTAACCATACTGCTAACACAGGTGATAAATCAGATTGTTGAGCCAATACCCCAAAGATCTTATCAAAAAATACATAAACCATGGCTACGCAAATTCCAAAAGCTAAATTAACTCCTGTTCCACCTCTTCTTTTCTCTGCTGAAACAGAAAAACCTATTAGTGTTAAGATAAAAATTGAAAAGGGAATACTCCATTTTTTGTATTTAACAACCAAATATCTATCTATATTGGTTGAACCTCTATTTTTTTCAATTTCAATAAAATCTACTAATTGATTATAATTCAGAGATTCAGCAACATAATTCAAAGGGGTTAAATCATCTACAATAAAAGAAAATATAGTATCAAAGGTTCTTCTAGATTCTAAAATATCTATAGAATCGGTTACGGTTCTCTTCGTGTAATTGTTTAATCTAAATTTATTGATATCAGGGATGTATCTAATACTAGTCGAACTAATTTTAAAATTTAATTTTTCTCCTTTAAAATTTTCAAGAGTAAAATTAGTTCCAACATTATTTTTTTGATTGAACTGGGTTAAAAATATGTATTCATCCTCATTTATCTTTCTGAAGATATTTTTATTATCAACAGCTTTTCTATTCCCTTTTAAATATTTATATGAAAAATCATTGTACTTTTTTGTCGACTCTGGAACAACAAACATTCCAGTAAATAAAGAAAAAAGAGCAATTATTAAAGATCCAATCATGTATGGCTGCAATATCCTTCTAATTGACACACCAGATGAATACAAAGCAATTATCTCAGAATTAGATGATAATTTTGAAGTAAACCATGTAATTGGCAAAAAAAGAAATAAAGGCAATAAACTAGAAGAAAAATAAATACTAAAATTATAATAATGCTCAAGTATCTCGTTAACTGGAACTTCTTTAGCCAATAGCTTATCAATATTGTCAGCTAAATTTACAACTATAGCTATAGGAACAAACAATGCTTGAATTAAAACATATGTAAGTAAAAATTTTTTTAATATGTACTTGTCTATTTTGTTCAACTATAATCTATTAGTTAATTTTTTTACCATTTTATTTTTCCAATTTAAAAAATCTCCTTCAATTATTTTTTTTCTAGCTTCACTCATCAAAAAACAATAAAATCCTAAATTATGTATTGAAGCAATTTGTCTTCCTAACATTTCATTTACAGTGAATAAATGTCTCAAATAGGATTTTGAATATGTTTTATCTACCCATGTTGTACCATTATCATCTAGAATTGAATAATCATACTCCCATTTTTTATTTTTTATATTAATGACTCCCTCGGATGTAAATAACATTCCATTTCTACCATTTCTTGTTGGCATAACACAATCAAACATATCTATTCCTAAAGCAATATTTTCCAGTAAATTAGCAGGGGTTCCAACACCCATTAAATATCTTGGTTTATCTTCAGGTAAAATTTTACAAACCACTGAAGTCATTTCATACATTTCATCATGAGGTTCACCAACTGAAAGACCACCAATTGCATTTCCAAAACAGTTTTTTGAAGTTATAAATTCTGCAGATTGTTCCCTTAAATCTTTGTAAGTACTTCCTTGAACAATTGGAAAAAATATTTGCTCATATCCGTGTTTTGGTGGTGTATTGTTAAACTGGTCAATACATCTATCCAACCATCTGTGAGTCAAATTCATAGAATTTTTCGCATAACTATAATCACAAGGATACGGAGGACATTCATCAAAAGCCATTATAATATCAGCTCCGATTGATTTTTGAATATCAATCGCACTTTCAGGTGAGAAAAAATGCTTACTGCCATCAATATGACTTTTAAATTGCACACCTTCTTCGGTTATCTTTCTGTTATTGGCCAAGGAGTAAACTTGATAACCACCGGAATCCGTTAATATATTTTTTTTCCAATTTATAAATTTATGAAGACCTCCAGCCTTTTCAATTATTTCGATGCCTGGTCTTAAGTATAAATGATATGTATTGCCAAGAATAATATCTGCTTTTATTTCATCCTTTAACTCCCTTTGATGCACACCCTTAACAGTTCCTTGAGTTCCAACTGGCATAAAAACAGGAGTGCTTATTTCACCATGACTTGTTTTTATCGTGCAGGCTCTAGCATTTGAAAGTTTATCCTTGTATTCTAATTTAAATTTTGGATTCATATATTGGCAAATATAGCCAAGATACTTTCATAAAATATTCATGTTACTAAAAAAGTCTAATTGTTAATAACTGGCTTTTAAATAATTTTATTTATGCAAGACATTAATATAAATTGCCTACTTATAAATAACTAGCCCATTATGGATACAGAAATCCTAGAAAAAATCACAACTCAAACAAGAAGAGATATCTTAAGAATGGTTCATAAAGTAAATTCAGGTCACCCTGGCGGTTCACTTGGTTGTGCTGAATTTATGGTTACATTATTTAATTCTGAAATGAAAAGAAACAAAGACTTTTCAATGAACGGATTAAACGAAGATATATTCTTTTTAAGTAATGGTCACATATCACCGGTTTTTTATAGTGTTTTGGCAAGGTGCGGATATTTTGAAGTTGATGAACTGAACACTTTTAGATTAATAAATTCAAGATTACAAGGCCACCCTACAACTCACGAAGGACTTCCTGGTGTAAGAATTGCTTCT
>VMCO01000034.1 GCA_008081325.1 Flavobacteriaceae bacterium | reverse complement strand
AATAGGGTGTGGAGGATCTCCAATTTTAGGTCTTGATGTCTGGGAACATGCATATTATTTAAACTATCAAAATAGAAGGCCAGATTATATTAATGCTTTTTTTGAAGTAGTAAATTGGGGAGTTGTTTCAGAAAAATTTGATCAAGCCTCTTAGTAAGCTCTTTTTTTATTTCCTTCAAAGAAGTTAACAAATGCCGTATTAACGACTCTGTTCCCACCAGGCGTGGGGTAATTTCCTGTGAAGTACCAGTCACCTGTTGAATTTGGACAAGCTTTATGTAAATTTTCTATTGACTGGAAAATTATTTTTACATCTCTTTTTTCTATATGCGAGCTAAGTAGTTCGGTTATTTTATCAGAAATTTCTTGGGCTGAAAAAGAATCATAAATAGCCTTTACATGATTCTTCATTTTGCTGTCCTCTAATTTTAGTTCAATCTTACATTTTTCATAAATCTCTTTTAATAAAGAATTCATGCCACGATCCTTTAACAATTCAAGAGCTGCATTAAATGCTATAAGGCTTTCTAAATTCGCCATATCAATTCCATAACAGTCCGGATACCTAATCTGTGGAGCAGATGAAACAATAACTATTTTTTTTGGATTTAACCTGTCTAGCATTTTTAGGATGCTTTTCTTGAGAGTTGTTCCCCTAACAATACTATCGTCAATTATAACTAACGTGTCATTTTTTTTGACGACCCCGTAAGTTATATCATACACATGCTCAACCAAATCGTCTCTACTGTTATCTTCAGTTATAAATGTTCTTAATTTGACATCTTTTACAGCAATTTTTTCTATTCTTGGCCTTACAGATAAAATCTCTTTTATTTTATCTTCAGAAAGACCTTTCTTACCAATAATTTCTTCGCTTTTTTTCTCATTAAGGTATTCTTCGACACTTTCAATCATTCCAAAAAATGAAGTTTCAGCAGTGTTGGGAATATATGAAAAGACTGTTTTTTTGATATCATAATTTATTTCTTGCAAAACGGTTGGCATCAACAATTTACCTAGGTTTTTTCTTTCCTGATAAATATTAGCATCGTTTCCTCTTGAGAAATAAATTCTCTCAAATGAGCAGGATTTTTTCTCTCTTGTCTTAATTATATTTTTGATTTTAACAGCACCGTTACTTTTAATAACTATTGCACTTCCAGGATCTAATTCTGCTATCTTATTTTGATTAACATTGAATGCAGTTTGAATCGCTGGTCTTTCAGAAGCAACTACCACAATCTCATCGTCCTTATAGTAAAAAGCAGGTCTTATCCCATTAGGATCTCTCATAACAAACGAATCACCATGACCCAACATCCCTCCAATTACATATCCTCCATCCCATCTTTTTGATGCTTTTTTTAAGATTTTAAAAACATCTAATTTTTCGGAAATCAATGAAGAGCATTGCTGTTTGTTCAACCCTTCCTTTTTAAAATCTTTATACATTTTCCTAACAGCATCATCCAAGAAATGTCCAATTTTTTCCATGATAATTACCGTATCTGTATATTCTTTAGGATGTTGTCCTAATTCAATTAAGCTGTTAAAAAGTTCATTGGAATTAGTCATATTAAAGTTTCCAGCCAAAATCAGATTTCTATGTTTCCAATTGTTTTGTCGAAGAAAGGGATGTACATTTTCTACACTATTTCCTCCAAACGTTCCGTATCTAACGTGACCTAAAAGAACTTCAGCTAAATACGGTACTTTTGACTTTAATCTATTTATATCATCAACTATTGATGGATCAGATTTAAGTTCAGAATTTATCCTTTTATTTATTTTACCGAAAACATCTTGAATTGGCTGTTTTTCCGTTGATCTAACCCTGCTAATAAACCTCCTGCCAGGGGGAACATCAAGTTTTATCGAAGCAAAACCTGCACCGTCTTGACCCCGGTTATGTTGTTTTTCCATAAGTAGGTACATTTTATTTATTCCATAAAATGAACTACCATATTTTTTTTTGTAAAATTCTAGTGGCTTAAGTAATCTTATGTGGCCGATACCACATTCGTGTTTTATAGCATCACTCATTTTCTAATAGTATGCATACAAAAAAACAAAATAATTATTGAATAAAGACATTTAGCTATTATGTTTTTTAATAAAATTTATTCGATCATTAATTTCTTCTTTTGAGATATTTATCATGTTGTCTACCCCAAACTTTTCCACGCAAAACGATGCAACAGCATTAGCATAAATTAATGCGTTAGAAATGGACTCAAAAGAATAATTTTTTGATTTCGCCAAGTGACCTGCAAAAGCTCCTGCAAAAGAATCCCCTGCTCCGGTAGGATCAATTACCTTATCAATTTTAAATGTTGGACAGAAAAACTCTGATTTATTCGAATATAAAGTAGCCCCAAACTCACCCTTTTTCATTATCACATATTTAGGGCCCATTGTTAGAATTTTTTTTATACCAAGTTTATAATTTTCACAACCAGATAGTTGAATTACTTCTTCATCGTTGATACATATTAGATCAACCTTGGAAATAATTTTCAACAAATCATCTAATGTGTTATCCATCCAAAAGTTCATGGTGTCAAGCATGATAAAATCTGGTTTTTTTTCAAATTGTGATACAATACTTAATTGAACTTTGGGGTCCAAATTTCCCAGAATTAGAACGTTCAGTTCACTAAAATTTTTAGGAATTTTTGGGTTAAATCCAGCCAATACATTAACCTGTGTTTCCAATGTATCTCTTTTATTCATATTATCATGATATTTTCCCGACCAAAAGAAACTTTTACCGTTTTCATCGATTTGAACTTCTGAAATATCAATATTTTTAGATGTAAGAAGGTCTAAATAGCTTTTTGGGAAGTCATTACCAACAATTGAAACAACTGCACAATCAATATCTTTTGTTTTTGCAGCAAGACTTGCAAATGGAGCAGAACCGCCTATTACACGTTCTACTTTTCCATATGGAGTTTCAATTGTATCAAAAGCTAGTGTTCCTACTATTATTATTTTACTCATATAATCGATTTATTTTCTACCAAAATCGGCAGGAATTTCCCCCCAATTTTTTGTTTCCCATTTTTTTATTATTGACGAATATTTATTTTCTTTTAACCACAAAATAGCTCTATCAACTAATAAAAAAACTTCTTCGTTTTCTTTGTTTCTTAATAGTTTGGTTTGACAGCATTTTTTTCTAACCCAACTCATTGCAGTTATTGAATCGGAATAAATAATTTTCTTTTCTGATTGTTTTTCTAACATTGCTATTCCGTGAACCAAAGCTAAAAACTCCCCTATGTTATTTGTAGCATTTTTAAATGGCCCCATTTTAAATAATACTTCTTTGGTATTTGTATCAACCCCTTGATATTCCATAACACCTGGGTTCCCACTAGATGCAGCATCGACAGAAATTGAATTCATTTCTGGGCCATTGATATTATTATATGAAACGGAGTTGTTTTTGTAATTATCATAGCCTAATTTGAAGGCTTCTTTAGCCAGAGCTATGTCTTCAAAACCTTTAAATAATGCTCCTTTGATATTTTTTATCTGAACCTGACATTCTTCCCAAGATTTATAAATACCTGGATTATTTCCTCTCCATACCACATAATATTTTTGCTTACCCATATCGAATCTAATTTAGAAGTTTTTCTATTACTTCTGGGAAATATTTCATTTCAAGTTCATGAATTTTTTTTGAAAGATTTGAAGCATCTGTTGGGTATGATATAGTGATACTTTTTTGAAAAATGACTTTTCCCTCGTCGTAGTTTTGATTTACATAATGGATTGAAATTCCACTTTCAGATTCTTGATTCTCTATTACTTTTTTATGCACATTGATCCCGTACATTCCTTTTCCACCATATTTAGGAAGTAATGAGGGATGAATGTTAATAATTTTATTTGGAAAATTTTCTATGATTTGCTCTGGTATTTTTAACAGGAAGCCTGCTAAAACAATCAATGAAGGATTTATTAGATTTATTTTTTCAAGTACATTATGATTATAAAAATCATCTTGACTGAAAACCATAAACGGGATATGTAAGCGAACAGATCTGTTGA
>VMCO01000119.1 GCA_008081325.1 Flavobacteriaceae bacterium | reverse complement strand
GATTGACAAGAATAAAAGGTAAAATATAGAAATAAAAAAAGCGATTTACAGATGTAAATCGCTTTTTTTGAACTGGTAAATATAAATTACCAACTCCACATATCGTGCTCAAAATTTCTAATTTTTTCTTTAATTCTTTCGGATTCAAGTAACCTCATAAAAGAATTGTTTTTGATATAATCTTTAACCTCTCTATTTTCATAAACATTTTCTTCCTTATAAATCATAGAGCTAAATCTTCTAGAGTTAATAATATCATCAAAGGATATGTACTTTGAGGTATTTCTATTGTTGAAGGCTTGACCCTTCTTTAAGATTTCTCTTGCATGAGGATAATATACCCAAAATAATGGTATAATATTTTCCTTAACGGAGTCCTCTGGGGCACTTGGTCCTGTATCCTGAGAAGCAATAAATTCAGCAACCATTTCATCAAACTGCTGCTTATCTTCTGGAGCTCCAAATAATGGGTCTAATCCATTTTGATTTTCTAATCCATCATTTACTCCGTCTCCATCAGTATCTGCTAATTGAGGATCAGTTCCAAAAATATCCATTTCATCTGAATCTGAAATACCATCACCGTCAGAATCTTCACCATTAGGCTCGTCAAGAATTCTTGGGTCAATCATGGATCCACCACCACCACCACCTGCTGCGCTATCTTCATCTAATGAAGTAGCAACAGGAGCTATACCGATTGGTCTATATATTAATTCAGAGTATTTTTTATCAAAATACCAAATACCCTTAATTAACCACTGTTTCAACTCTTCAAATTGAAAGTTTTTGTAGTAAAAGTCAGTATCCTCTACAAAAAACTCTGTATCAAGAATTTCACGTAAAACAGCTGTATATTCATTTATCGCATCTTGACTAAGTTCTTCGGGTATACCCTGTGGCTGAACAACCCTTACAGGTCCATCAGGACTTGTAAATCCTAAAAATTGGGCATAAGAAAAAACCTCATCTGTTAACTCTTTGTATCCTGTGAATTTTTTAATAGTATAAGGGAAAATTGGTCTAAAGGTAGTATCGTTTGCTAAAATTTGTTTTTCCTCAGCTGATATTTCCTCTTCGTATGGATTAAAGTTGTACTTATCATACTGAACACTTATTCTTTCTTCGATTACAGCTATAGCATTTTTAAACTTTTCTCTTCCTTCATCACTAATAATCCTTCTTTTAAAAATATTTTCAACCCTTTCATCAGGAAGTCTTTCAATAAATTCACCTTCACTCTCTGTGTTTTCAGCATCATATACAGGAAGATTAAATTTTTCTATTTCCTGTTTCAACCACCATATCATGGGTCTTCTCTCATCACCTACAACACTTGTATCAACTGGGTATAATAATGGGTAATTTACTCTCTGATCTAAATCAATTATTTCCCATACTGTAGTAGACCATAAAATATCCTTGTCATTTACATAACCATACTCTAGTGGATCGTCTTTATCCTCTTGAATTTGTACAGCAGTACGAACTCCGATATCTTCAGGATTAGTAGCATTAAGTATATTACTCACTCCTGTCTTATATCCAGAATTTTGAGAAAAAACACTATAAGAGAATAGTAAAAAGAAAAAGAAAAATATTTTATTAAAAAAATTCATTTTAGTTTATTTATTATCTAACCGTTAGAACAACTTGATTTTGAGAAAACAGTGACTTTCTTCCTTTATCAATTTTAGAACTACTAAAAACTATATCCGAAATGGTAATTTGCGTACCTCTTCTAGCTTTTTTTATTTCACTCTTAAGTCTATCATTAAAAGCTCCATTTGTATTTCTAACAACGCCTAAATTACGAAGTCCTATTCTAACCTTAAATTCGGAAACTCTTAACTGAAGGCTATTATCTAGTCTCTCATTATTAAATGTACCACCAATTTTTCCAGTCAAGATTTGATTTGCTGAAAACTTATCACCCTTTTGAGAGAATGAAGCAAATGGATCAGGAACAGCAACAACATCAAATACTACAGGAGGTGAAGTAAAGTCTGTTAATTTGTCCTTAACAACAATAGACACTTTTCCTGTTCTACCTTTTTTCTGATTTACCATTATAAACTCACCATTCTTTCCAGGTTTAATTGTAGGAGGTGAAATAATTTGAATATTATCATTAGAAACTCCTGGCATTGTAATATTTAACACATTCTCAATGTCTTCATAAACAATATTCATATCCTTGTTAGAAACATTTGCTAAAGGTGGATTCACAAAATATTCGTGATCTATAGGAATAGATTTTTCAACATCTTCACCATTTTCAGTTCTAACAAAAATAATTTCACCAGTTAATTTTTTTGCACCAGCAGAACCAACATTTAAGTTTAATTTTTCCAGAACTACTTCACCATTCTCCATAACATCAATGGCTCTGTATTCCTTCATTGGTCCATTTCCGTTTTTAATCTTAACCTTACTTGCTACAAAAGTTTCGTCATACTTTCCTAATGCAATACTTCCTTCTAATTTAGAATTTTCGTAAAATACATTAACATTTAAAGGTATTGCTCTAAGCGTGCTTAAATTTTCACCTAGAATTATTTCATTTACATTTGACACTAAAGTTTTAACAACGTTTAATGCATCTTCTTCTAAAAGAGTAATTTTTGTTGTAGATGCAATCTCTGGGAATCCTTCAAAATTGAAATGAAGCCAACTTTTAACTTTATCTTCACTTTTTCCAACTTTAACTGGATCTGTATTGAAACTACTTTCAACTAAGTTTTTTAGCGCTGCAGTTGACTCTTCCCATCTTTTCTTAATAATTGTATCGTTAGATCCTATGTTAGAATTTTCAATTGCATCAATTGAAACGTTTCTAAAATTATTTACTAATCTTACAAATTCTCTACCTGCATCGGTATAACCATCCTCAGTTCCATTAATAAATAGTAATTCATCATAAGCTTGAGAATTATCCATTCTTTCGTAATCACCAAGAGTCTCTGGAATATTACCGTTGATTGTTCTTCCGTATTCGTTTTCCTTTATTTTGATTGGTCTCTTAAAAATCTGATCAGGATTTGTTTCTGAAACTGGTACCAACTGATTTCCTTTTTTGTTGATGAAATCAACCAACTCATCAGTTGCAGCAGCAATTTTACTAACAGTTTCATAAGGTGCATACCAAACAATAGAGTCATTTTTAGCACTACTACTCATTACTGAAAGGGCTGCATTATTAGAGGCTTTTAATGATTTTGAAGATTTTGATACCTCTCTTTCGATTTCACCAAATGTCATCAACACTTCCTTTGACATATTTAAAGCTAGCATCGCAATAAATACAAGATACATCAGATTGATCATCTTCTGCCTTGCGTTTTCTTTTCCTCCTGCCATAATATTTTTTTTAGTGTTAATTATTAAATTGATTCATTGATTAAATGAATCATCCAATAAAAATTATTTTTTGTTCATTGCATTAAGAACCCCACCATAAACATTATTTAGAGATTCTAAATTTTTAGCTAAACTTTCCATCTGTGTAGTAAGCTTGTTAGCATTATCAGCAAATTCTTTGTTGATTTTTGCTAATTCCCCAGCATTATCAGCACCTGATTTTGCAGAGGCTTCAAAGTCCTTTATACTTTGAGTAAGGCCTTTTACAACAGCTTCGTCTAACTTAGCTTTTTTGAACATTTCATCAATTTTATCACTCATAAGGGCTTTAGGACTCTTTTTATCACTTGAATCTCCCTTCTTACCTCCTGCTAACTCAGGATATACTTCTTCCCAAGCATAATCTTCAGCAGGTGGATCAAATGCAGAAAGAGCAAAAATAATTGCCTCAGTTACAAGACCAATTGTTAACATTAAGTTACCAGTTAAAAAACCTACCTGAAAGTGTGTAATTTTCATTAATGCTCCAATAATTACAACTGCAGCACCCATACCGTAGGCAAAATTCATTTGTGTTTTATTAAGTAATCTCATTTTATTTAAATTAAAATTATTATTTATTTATTTGATAGAACTTCTTCTATTGTTTTGTTTTCTAATTGATGCGTTAGTCATAGCATTAGCTGTCATGTCTGCACCAAGATAGTCATGTACAGTTCTGAAACCTATATAAC